>RFHT01000237.1 GCA_003696835.1 Bacteroidota bacterium | reverse complement strand
GGAATCCAACAAAGCCCTGGAACAGTTTGCCTCCATTGCCTCTCACGACCTCAAAGAACCCCTGCGCATGATCGGCAGCTTTACCTCCCTGCTGCAGCAGCGCTACCTCAATCAGCTGGGCGAGGAAGCCGGGGAGTTTATGTACTTCATCACGGATGGGGTGAGCAGAATGAACCGCCTGCTGGACGATCTGCTGGATTTTGCCCGCCTCAGCAGCCGCAACCAAAGCAGGGAGCTGACCGATATGAATGAGCTCATGGGCAAGGTACTCAAAACCCTCAGCCTCCGCATTCGCGAAAATCAGGCCGTCGTAGAAGTAGAGCCCCTGCCCGAGCTGTGGGGAAACCCCTCCCAGCTGGAGCAATTGTTTCAAAACTTGCTCAGCAATGCCCTCAAATTTCGGGGAGTGGACCCACCTCGCATTCGTTTGAGTCTTGTATCCAAGAAAAATGAGTATGTTTTCTGCCTTTCTGATAACGGCATTGGCATTTCACCGGAACACCAGAAGCGCATTTTTCACATTTTCGAGCGCCTCCACTCCCGCGAATCCTACGAAGGTACGGGCATCGGCCTGGCCATTTGCAAAAAAATTGTCCTCAACCACCAGGGCAGAATCTGGCTGGAATCTACGCCGGGAAAAGGCACCACCTTCTTTATTGCCCTGCCACGCATAAGCGGCGAAAAGACCCCGGAAAAGGCCCCTCCCGCCAAAGAACTGCCTGCCCTGTCCAGGCTGGCCCAACAAGTATGAGGGACCATCTGCCAGGCTGTGGCCGAAAAATATCGTAAAAACTCCTTACCCCCTTCGGGGTGGAAAATAGGATTGATTGCTCCCCCACGGTACTAGGCAGCGGGCAAAATCGTTTATAAGGACAAGTTCATGGTTTCATCAGATTCAGGCTAAACAATGCGTACGATCATATTTATTTGTGGGTGGATGGCTTACATGCTGGCTCCCTGTGCTTTGCAGGGGCAGCAAGCCGCTGTGGCTGAGCAAGCCGATGAAGGGATTCCGGGATACGTGCTTTCCTGGCAAGGCGACAGCATCAGGGGCCACATTATCCCCGGCGATGCCTTTAAAAACCAGCACCACATCGGCTTCATAGACGAAAAAGGGGTACGCGTGACCTACCATCCGGACCGCATAGCGGGCTATGGCTACGGCGATAGCGTGCGTTACCTTTCCCGCCCCACTCCTTACCTGTATGCGGGCCTCTTTGCCGAAAGCCATGTGTTTTTAAAAAATCTGGAGAATGGGCCGGCCAGCCTTTACCGCTTTTATTCCCGCCGCTCAGCCTTTACCCTGAAAAAAGGGCCGGGTTACTTTGAACTGGTGCAAAAACCCGACGGCAGCTGGCACGAGGTGAGCCTCATTTTTGGCTGGAAACGCACCGCCCAGGTATTTGCCGAATACCCTGCCCTGGCCGCCAAAATCCGCAACAAGGAATTTCGCCCCGAGCAAATGCAGGAGGTCATACGCCTGTACAACCTGTGGTACCGGCAACAATCTGCCAGATAGGCATCCCCGTATAGACATTGCATGCATCCGTAGAGACATTGCATGCAATGTCTCTACGGGGGCATGCAATGTTTTTACAGCAATTCCTGCATGCTGACCTGTATTTCCTGTCCTACGCTGATGCCGGGACGGCAAGGCAGGCGCACAATTTCTCTTCCGGCCAGGACGCTCATCCAGCTGTTGTCGGCCGAGATGGTGAGCACCTTTGCCGCTAAGGTGGGGGGGGCTTCGGCACTGAGCAGCTCGCCAGGCAGCCCCTGGCGGGTAATTTTTCCAGCTTCGAGTATTAGCAGGCGGTGGGCAATGCGGGCCACCTCCACGGGGTCGTGGCTCACAAAGATGATGGTGAGCTGGCGCGCCTGTGTGAGCTGCACGATTTGCTGCTGCAGGGCTTCGCGCATGCGCTGGTCCAGGGCCGAGAGGGGCTCGTCCAGCAGTAGCAGATGCGGCCTGCGCACCAGGGCACGGGCCAGGGCAGTGCGCTGCTGCTGCCCGCCGGAGAGCAGGGCGGGCTTGCGGTGCTGCAGGGCCCGCAGGTCCATCATGTCGATGAGCTCATCCAACTGGCTTTCGTCCTGCCCTTTGGGCAGGGCAAAGCGCAGGTTTTTGCGCACGCTCATGTGTGGAAAGAGGGCGTAGTCCTGAAACACATAGCCCAGCAGCCGCCTTTGCGGAGGCAGATGTATGCCACGGGCCGAGTCGTAATAGCAGGTGTCGCCCAGGCGGATGTGCCCTGCATCGGGCTTCATCAGCCCGGCTATCATGCGCAGCAGGCTGGTCTTGCCGCTACCCGAAGGCCCCATCACGGCCAGGATTTCGCTGGAATTGGCTTCCAACTCCACATCCAGGTGAAAGGGCCCTCGGGCACCTTTGAGCTTTTTTTGGAGGCGAATGTGCATGGGCCGGCGCTCAGTTTTCGGGTGAAGAAGAAACCTGAGTAGGCGGGTAGCCATAATAATTGCGGAAGCAAACCGAAAAGTACGACAAACTGCCAAAGCCCACCTGTTTGGAAATTTCCGAAATATTGCCGGCACGCTGCCGCAGCAGGTCGGCAGCACGCTCCAGGCGGTATTCCCGTATGAGCTGGCTGAGGCTTTTGTTGGTGAGTTTTTTGATTTTCTTTTGCAGGCCGCTCAGGCTGATGTGGCACTCGCTGGCCAATACGTTGACATTGAAGTCGGGGTCGCTCAGGTGCGCCTCCAGGGACTGCCGCACCCGCCGGAGGAAGCGCTCGTCCTGAGACTCCACCTCCACCTCCTGGGGTTTCAGCAGGGCCTGTTGTTTCCAGCTTTCCTGCCGCCTGATGAGGTTGTTTACCCGTAGCAGCAACTCGCGGGTGTCAAAGGGCTTGGTGATGTAGTCGTCGGCACCGTATTCCAGCCCCTTGATTTTATCATCTGTCAGGTTGAGCGCCGTGAGCAAAATAACCGGAGTCAAACGGGTATGCTCGTGGGTTTTCAGGCTTTTGAGCAGAGAAAAGCCGTCTTTTTCGGGCATCATCACATCGGAAATAATGAGGTGAGGGCGCCGGACTTTGGCCAGCTCAAAGCCTTCCTCCCCATTGACACTTGTCCATACCTTGTATCCTTGTAGCTGGAAGATGTCTTCCAGGGTTTCCCGCATGTTCTTGTCGTCTTCAATAATGAGTACGTTGTACACAGTTCCCCAATTTGGTGGTTTTTAGTCCTCAAAAACCTAAATTAAGGAATATTGAGGGATATGTCAATTTTCCTGCCGTTGACGCAGCCGCTTGTACACACGAATGCCCAGCATGAGCAGCACGCCCAGCAGCACCAGGCCCAGCAGGCCCCACAGCATGCTGAGGGTTTGCTTCAGCACCACCAGAAACACTATGCCCACCAGAAACAAGGTGGCCACTTCGTTGAATATGCGCAGGCGGGTGGAAGAGAAGGGGTGCACCCCCTGCTCCAGTTGTACCATCAGCCACCGGCACGTAAAGTGATACACCAGCAAGCCCACCACCATGCCCAGCTTTACCAGCATCCAGGGCTGGGTGAAATACCCCAGCACATAGGCCAGGTACAGGCCCGAAGCCAGGGTGAGCACCATGGACGGCGCCGTGATAATGTGCCACAAACGGCGCTGCATGAGGTTGAACTGTTTTTGGAGGATACTTCTTTCCGGCTCGGGCCGCTCGTTGGCTTCGGTGTGGTAAATAAACAGGCGCACCAGGTAAAACAAGCCGGCAAACCAGGTGACCACAAAAATGATGTGTAGGGCTTTGAGGTAGAGGGGATTCATATTCACGCTTTGTTTGGGCAGGCTAAATTGCAAAAGAAAGGCCACAAAGGAAACCCGCAGGCTGAAATCCCGGCCCGGCATGCCTGCCATTCCGGGGTGTTGGGGCCTCCGCCCGGCCATGCCCTGTGCAGGACCAAAACGCCAAAGGGCAAAGGTTTGCCTGTAAACAGATTGGGGGTAAGTGGTTGAATATTAGGCGGCAAAATGGGTAATTTAGGAAATTCAGCACAGCAGCGTGGACGAAACTGCCCGCTTTGCTGCTTTACCCATCAGCAAACTCCAACTCTTATGTCACAACTCCCAACCTACTCCAAAGCACAGCTCAATGTGCTCGTTTTGTTGCGAATGCTCATCGGCTGGCATTTGCTCTACGAAGGCATCAGCAAACTGTGGAATCCCGGCTGGTCCTCGGCCGGCTACCTCATGGACTCCAACTGGCTGCTGGGGGGCATCTTCCAGGCCATGGCCGGCAGCAGCGCCCTGGTGGCCGTGGCAGATGCCATCACCATCTGGGGGCTCATCCTCATTGGGCTTGCCCTGATGCTGGGCATATTTACCCGTTATGCCGCCATAGGCGGCATGCTGCTCGTGGGCTTGTTTTACCTCTCTCATCCTCCCCTTATCGGTACCCACTACGCCATGCCTGCCGAAGGCAGTTCCCTGCTGGTGAACAAAAACCTCATCGAAGTGGCGGCCCTGGCCGTAGTCCTCGTTTTTCCCACCAGCCACCTCATAGGGCTCGAAGGCCTGCTGGCCAAGATGCGGGCACAGCCTGCAGCCCAGCTTGCAGTGGAAGAACGGGAAACAGAACTGGAACAAGCCAGCTGATTGCTCTCCCATTTTCTCTATTACCTCCCTAACATCATCAAACTCACGACTATGGCAAGTTTAAACCGAAGAGATTTACTCAAAGGCCTGGCCGGGCTGCCCTTTCTGGGAGCCCTGGGGCTGGGTGCCCTGGCCAAAAACCACTACGATAAAGACATCAAAAACCAGATTCTCAAGGAGCTGAATATAGAAGCTGCTACGCCGCCCATGCCCGGCATTTCCAGCGAAACCGTGCGCCTGGGCATCATTGGCTTTGGCATACGCGGCCGCCAGCTCACCCGCGCCCTGGGCTATGCCGACAAGGACTGGCTGAGCCGCATGGAAGAGGCCGCCCGCAAAAACCCCAAAGATACCCGCCTGAAAGACTACCTGGCGCAGGACCCCCTCAATGTGCGCATCACGGCTGTGTGCGATGTGTTCGATGTAAAGGCCGAAGAGGCCATAGCCGCCGGCACCACCTCCGACAACCAGCCCAAACGCTACCGCACCTACCAGGAACTCATTGACAGCTCCGATGTGGATGCCGTTATCATTGCCACCCCCGACCACTGGCATGCTCCTATGGCCATTGCGGCGGCCAATGCCGGCAAACACGTCTATGTGGAAAAGTGTATGACCCACAAAATTGGCGAAACTTACGAGCTCTACGACGCCGTAAAACGCTCGGGCATTGTCTTTCAGGTGGGCCATCAGCACCGGCAGACGCAAAGCTTTATCACGGCCCGCGACATCATCGAAAAAGGCGTGCTGGGTCATATTTCCCTCATACAAACCAACACCAACCGCAACTCCGACAATGGCGCCTGGCAATACACCATACACGAAAAAGCCAGCCCCCAAACCATTGACTGGATGCAGTTTCTGGGCAATGCCCCCGAAATCCCCTTCAACAAGGAGCACTTTTTCCGCTGGCGCAAATGGTGGGCCTACGGCACTGGCCTCACCGGTGATTTGCTCACACACGACTACGACCGCATCAACTGCCTGCTCGAAATGGGCCTGCCTGCTTCTATTGTGGCTTCGGGCGGGGTATATACCCACCGCGACGGGCGCGAGGTACCCGATGTGTACCAGGTGGTCATGGAGTATCCCGAATACTTTAAGGGCAGCAGCCAGGAGCCCGGCAAGGAAAAGGGCATGACCTTTATGTACAGCGCTACCCTGGGCAACCAGTACCCCGGCCGCGGCACCCTGCTCATGGGCCACGATGGCACCATGGAGCTGGGCAACAGCCTCACGGTTTATCCCGATGCACGCTCTACCCGCTACGCCGATATGCTCAAGGCCGGCACCATCAAACCCGATGTGCCCCTTTATGCCTACAGCCCCAATGCCAAAGGGGTGGACGGGGTTACCTCCGCCACGGCAGCTTATTTTGCCAATAAGGGCCTGCTCTATACCTACCGCGACGGCAAGCGCGTGGACTCCACCCACATCCATATACGGGAATGGCTCAGCGGCATACGCGATGGCAGCAAGGTGAGCTGTGGCATTGAGGAAGGGTTTCAGGAGGCCATGTCTTCCCACATGGGTACCCTGGCCTTTCGCACCGGCCGCCGCGTGGAATGGGACTTTGCCAACAACCGCATCAAAGACCTGGACACCTACCCCATTGAGGAGCTCAACCTGGCCTGAGGGCCGCTGCAGCCGCATATTTCGCCAACGTAATGGCCAAAAGTTATAGCTTTTGGCCATTATGATATCTTTGGATAAAAATGCAATAGGTATGCGCAAATGTATTTCTGGCGCAGCAAACAGCAGCCCTCAGCCTACTATTTTTTAGCCACCCAATAAACTTTGCTCCTGCTGGCCCTGGTGTTCTCCTTCGTGCCCTCCGTGTTCTACGTGGCTCATCAACCATCCCAAAATTTGCCCCAACTGGCCTTCGTGCTCTTCTTCGTGCCCTGCGTGTTCTTCGTGGCTAAACCACCCATCCTAAACATTGCCCCGGCTGGCCCTGGTGTTCTTCTTCGTGCCCTGTGTGTTCTACGTGGCTCATCAACCATCCCAAAATTTGCCCCAACTGGCTTCGTGTTCTTCTTCGTGCCCTGTGTGTTCTTCGTGGCTAAACAACCAACCCATATCTTCACCCCGCCTGCTCACACCTCCACCAGCCCTTCAAACACAAAAGTGGCAGGGCCACAAAGCCACACTTCTTCCCCGGGCGTGCCCAGCTGCTGTACTTCCACGCGCAGCCTGCCGCCACGGGTGTGTACCGGCACGGTGCAGGAGACGCCCCGGGACTGAGATTGCAGCAGGTAAATGTAGGCCGCAGCCGTGATGCCAGTGCCACAGCTGAGGGTTTCGTCTTCCACTCCCCGCTCGTAGGTGCGCACGTAGAGCACCCCTTCCGGGCCCGGGTGTACAAAGTTTACATTGGTGCCCCCACGGGCGGCAAAATCCTGGTGGTAACGTATGGGCCTGCCCCGGGCACACACATCCAGGGTCTCCATATCGTCCTGTACAAACTGCACGTAATGCGGGGAACCCGTATCAATAAAACCCTGGCCCTCACCCAGAGCGGCATAGTCCCGGGGGCTGTGCATGAGCAGGCGCACCTCCCCATCCCGGATTTGGGCGCGGTGCAGGCCGTCGCTGGCCATGAAGCTGCACTGCTCCCCTACGAGGCCCAGGCGGTGAGCAAAGGCCACCATGCAGCGGCTGCCGTTTCCGCAGAGGCTGCCTTCGGCCCCGTCGGCATTGTAGTACCGCATGAGAAAGTCGGCTTCGGCCGAGGCATTGAGCGTCATCAAGCCGTCGGCACCTATGCCCAGGCGGCGGCGGCACAGAGCGGCAATCTGCTCCTGGCTCAGCCCGAGGCTGCCCTGCAGGTTGTTCAGCACGATGAAATCGTTGCCTGTGCCCTGGTATTTATAAAAGGTCAATTGCATTTGACAGAATGAATAATTGGTGTATTTTAGTGCTTTCGTCAACCACTTCCAACACTACTGCAATATGTCAGAACCCAAAATCGTACAGAAACAACCCTTTGTCATGGAGCTTGAAGCCGGCACCTACTGGTGGTGTGCCTGTGGGCGCAGCGCCAACCAGCCCTATTGCGATGGCTCGCACAAGGGAACGGAGTTCAGGCCGGTGAAGTTTGAATGTACCGAACACAAGCGGGTTGCCCTCTGTGGGTGCAAACATACGAATAAGTCGCCATTTTGTGACGGGACCCACAAGCAGTTGTAGGGCCTGTTTAGCTTTCCGATACCTCTTCGAGTAAAAACAGGCGGGCTTCGATCTTCACCACGCCGTAAATTTTTTCGTCCAGCTCATCATTGGCGTACATTTTCAGGGTGTATTTGCCGGGTTTGAGCCGGAGGGAGGGGATGGCGGTGTGGGTGAGCACATAGTCAATTTCGTTTTCAGCGGGAACTCCCAGCCATTGCTCGCCCGACTTGAGGGGGATGTCAACGGTAAATTCGCGTATGTTGTTTTCTTCGTCTTCTATGAGGATGAAGAGGGGTAAGTTTTGGCGGCCAATGCCCACATAGTAGCGTATGACGAGCTCCAGGCGGGTATTGAGCTCGGCCCCCTGCTCACGCGAGAGGTCCACCTCAAACTCCACCGGATACACCGAGTGGTAGATGGTGTAATCGTCCAGGGTAACTTCTCCCCGCCAAATGGGGATCATGTCTCCGCAGCCAGCGAGCAGCAGAGCAGTAAAACAGACCAGGGAAGTAAGCAAACGCAAGCTTGTCATTGCTGCGATTATACGTAATTTATATCAAAAATAATAGCTTAAGGTGACAATTTAAAACACAAGTCAGATTTATTCAATAAAGAGATGACCTCAAACAGCGCCGACTTCCCCAAAAAGAGGAAGCCGGCCGGAACAAAAATCGCAAAAAACGTAAAGGGTTATACTTTTACGGATTTGACCGTTTTGATGATTCTCGCAGCTACTTTGTAGGGGTCGGCCGCGGAGTTGGGGCGGCGGTCTTCGAGGTAACCTTTCCAGCCGTTTTGCACCGTGGCAATGGGAATACGGATGGAGGCCCCCCGGTCGGAGATGCCGTAGCTGAACTTGTCGATGGACTGGGTTTCGTGCAGGCCGGTGAGGCGCTGCTCGTTGTCGGCACCATATACCTCAATGTGCTCCTGAATG
>RFHT01000236.1 GCA_003696835.1 Bacteroidota bacterium | reverse complement strand
CGCGACTATCACAGAGCGCATCTTGCCCCTTTAAGGGGGGCCGTTTGCCGCCTGTTCCGGTTTACCGGAAGTTGTGGGGGGCCTGGCGCGTGGCATTGGGCAAACAAGTTTTTCCCTTAAAGAGATGTACCATTTGGGCTTCGCTTGCGTTCCGGTTCACCGGAATTTTTTGAAAAAAAGTAAAGAACAAGCACAAAACGAACGACCAGATACCCCAAAACCGGCCTAGCCGCCGCCTTCATTCCAAACAAAAGTAGGCTGCGCCGGAGAAAAGCACCATCTCCGGCAGCAACCCAGTGTAGTGCACACAAAAAAACACGTGTCAATTTGCCGCATACTGCCGCAGCTCATCCGTATGCCGGCGCGGCACACTGCCCAGCTTGCAGGCCACGTAGTCGCGTATGCGGTAGTACATGGCTGCATCTACTTCCTCCATTCCGCTGACCAGTATTTGGATAAAATGAGGATGAAAGCGGTGGTGCTCAATTTTTTTGAGACCATCCTCAAAATCGTACACCACTTCAACCTCCTGGGTGTGCTGGTCGATGCGGTAAAAACATTCCTGGGTAGCATTGCGGCGGTAAAGAGTACGGGTTGTGCGCATAATTACAAGACAAGAGCCAGGTTATGAGTGAGTAAAAAGCAAGTTTGGACATAGTAGAACGTACAACGAGAAGGAGGCAGGGCCGGGCTCCCACCAAGAGCGTTGACAACGGATCCCATTCACATCCTGCCCGGCCCTTTGTTTGCCTCCCCGGTGACAGAACCCTAACACGGGATGGGTTGAAGTGAGGCTGCTTACCCCTCCCCTACCCCTGCCAGCTGGGGACAGCGGCCAATCTTCACATCGGGATGGTAGAGCTGCTCCAGCACCAGCTGCCGTCTGAAAGGCCGGTAGCGGTTGAGCACCTGCAAAATCACCTGCATTTCCCGTAGGGAAAAAGAATGCCGTATGCCGTTTTGTCCCTGACGGGCAAACAGCTTGTCGTTCAGCGCCGAATGGGAAAGCTGCAACTCCGCCATGAGGTTGCTCATGATCATTTTCCCGCTTTTTTCGTCTCCGTAGGTCCGGATCAGCTGCACGATGCGGTATTTGTGGGTTGTTTCCAGTGATGTCATTCCCCTATTTTTGTATATTTGCAAGGATTTATCGTAGTGCCACACAAATATAACGAAAGTTAATATATCTAACAAGTGATGTTATATTAATTTTCAGAATATTTGTATAAATGCCTAATACTCAATGCAAAAAAATATTCCCCTTAGCAAGCTTGGTGAGACGTTGAAGGCATATATTAAGGAAAATAAAGCACACAACCTCACGGAGGTAGGTCAAAAAACATTAGGTATCACCTACCAGAATTTCCAGAAGCGTCTCTCGAAAAACAACCTCCGCATATATGAGCTGGAACAAATTCTGGACTACCTGGGCCTGGAGGTGCAGCTGACGATAGGGGAAATGCAGTTTGGCGGGAAACCGGCGGCAGGAGTGAATTACGATGAACGCCTGGCCGAAGAGGAGCGCCTGCTGATGCTGGAAGAAGAGCAGGTGAAGCTGAAGCGGCAGGCGCTGAATGTACGTAAACAGATAGAACAATTGCGGGAAGAAATGGACAAACGCGAAAAATAACTTCTTCCCTGATGTTAAGCATAAATATTCATGGATTTAAATAACAGAAAAAATAGCACCATTATCGTAGTCATAGTGGGGGTGGTGTTTACCGCCATCATTTTGTTTCAGTATTTTTCGCTTTCCAACCCCAGCACCCTGGTGCGCAAGCTGGAACGCGAACGCGAGCTGAAGGACCTGCAGTTTAAAAACGACCCCGAGGGGCCGCTCACCAAAGAAGAGCGGGCGGTGTTTACGGGCCTGAACTATTTCCCCGTGGACGAATCCTACCGGGTACCGGCCAGGCTCATCAAGGCGGCCAGACAGGACACCCTGCAGCTCATGGCCACCGACGGCACCCGCCAGGCCATGGTGCATGTAGGCAAAATTGAGTTTGAACTGCAGGGCACCAAGCAGCAGCTGACGGCCTACACCTACCTCGAAGGCAGCAAGGCCGAAAAGTTGTTTATCCCCTTCACCGACCTCACTTCGGGCGTTTCCACCTACGGGGGTGGCCGCTACATCGACATGCCGCTGTCCAGCGAGCTCATGATCGACTTCAACACGGCCTACAATCCCTACTGTGTGTACAATGAGGCCTATGTGTGCCCCATTCCTCCGCCCGAAAACCGCATCATGCTGGAAATACGGGCCGGCGAAAAAATGTACGAAAAACCCGGGGAAGAGTGATCGCTTTTCCCTCCACCCTGAAATGATATGAAAGTAGCCCTGCTGGAATGCGACCATGTGGCCCCGGCTTTCCGCCAGGAGCACGGCGACTACCGGGAGATGTTTCCCGCTCTCTTTCCCCAATGGGAGTTTGAGCTGTTTGATGTGGTAAACGGCCAGTTTCCCCGCCGGGCCACCGACTGGCAGCTGTACGTGTGTACCGGCTCCCGCCACTCGGTGTATGAAGACCTGCCCTGGATCCACCGCCTCAAAGGCCTGGTGCAGGAGATACACCGTGCGGGGCGTTCATTTCTGGGCGTGTGTTTTGGCCACCAACTGATGGCCGAAGCCCTGGGCGGCAGGGTAGGCCGGGCGCCGCAGGGCTGGTGTGTGGGCATACATACGTTTGAGTTGCTAGGCCGGGAAAGTTGGATGACGCCCTTTCAACATCAGCTGAACCTGCCCATGTTGTGCCAGGACCAGGTGCTGGAGCTGCCGCCCGGCAGCATAGTACTGGCCCGGGCCGCCCATTGCCCCACCGGCATGTATCGCATCGGGCACAATATGCTGGGCGTGCAGGCCCACCCGGAGTTTTCGGCTGCCTACGACAAAGCCGTGATGCTGTCGCGGGCGCAGCGCATTGGGCAGGAAAAGGTACAGGCTGCCCTCAAGAGCTTTGAGCTCCCCATCCACCAGCAGCTCATGGCTCAATGGATGAGCAATTTTGCCCTTCAATTAATGAGTCAGCAACCGCATGAATGATGGCCTGCCAACCAGGCTCACAGTAGGCCTGCTGGCCGGGCCGCATACCGGCAATGAGCACGAAGCCCTGCGCCACACCCTGGAGTACATGGGCATCAATTGTGTGCTCGCCTTCATCGGGCGGCCCCTGGATATACAGCACATACTGGCAGGCAAACACCCCCTTTTTGCCCTGGCCGATCACCTGCTACTGTGTGTGCATGGAGAAAACGGCCATATTGTGCTGCCCGAATTGGCTCCATCCCGCTATAAACAGGACGAAATACGCGGCATGCTCTCCCCCCCTGCCCTGAGGCAGTTTGCCTACCTGCCCCGCAAATGGATCATCAATACCGGCTGCGGCCTGGGCACTGCCGAGTGGGCCCAGGCATTTCTGCAGGCCGGTGCCCGGCTGTACATAGGCGCCAGTGAAGAGGTAGAAGGCAACAGCAGCCTGATGTTTGTGTGCAGGTTTTACTACGAATTGATACAAAACCGCTGCAGCCCGGAAGAAGCCTTTGAACGCGGCAGCCAGATGGATACAGAAACCCGCCTCTTCCGGTATTTCACCCGAAGAACCGGCCCGGCACCTCATGAAAGGTGAGGGACGCACATTCCTGCCAAAACAATAACGAAAAATGATTAATTGAACAAATGCAAAATAAACGTATCCCCCTCATTATCAGTGATAAAAACCATCATTCATCTCAAGTCTTTTTCCGTCCAAATAATCAACGCACACGCCAAAACCTTAAAAAAAATATTGCATTCTCTGGAAAATTATCTAATTTACTATCACTTTTACCCATTTCCTACACCCCAAAGTAAAACCCTGATGAAATACCTTGACAATTTCAGATTTCTGTTACTGGGAGCATTGTTCAGCCTGATGATCCCATTCCTGCACGCCCAGGTTTACACGGTTTCCGGTACGGCTTACCTCGACTATGCCAACGACGGAAACCTGGATGCCAAAGACCTGCGCCATCCGGCCCTGACGGTACAGGTGTACAGCGACGCCAACGGCAACGGCCTCATCGACGCCGGAGAACCCATGATCGGCAGCGCCGTTTCCGGTCTCAACGGTACTTTTTCAATCAGCATTGACCACAGCGGCGGCCTGCCCCTGGATGATTACCTCATCAAAATCGATGATAATGACCTGGCCCCTGGTTCTACCAACTCTGTGATTCAGGTGCCGGCCGGCAACGCCAGTGTGGACGTGCCTTATCTGGGCCAGCCGGTTATTTGCTATTCCGTTGCCGATGCGGCCTTCGACCAACTGATGTACATGAACCGCATTTCGGGTACAAACTCTGCCGCGGGCAGCCCACTGGGCGTTACCGAGGTGGAAACTGCCGCCTTTGAGCCCGGCGGTAAACGCTTTTTTGCCATCAACGCCAATGAATTGGGTACCATTAACCTCGTTACAGGTGCCTTTGTACCCAAAAACAGCAAGCTGGGCATCGTCAATGGCGCAGGGGGAGCCGTGACCATCACCGATGCCGATGGCCTCAGCTTCGATCCCTTTACCGGCAAGGCTTTTGCGGCTGTGCGCATCAGCGGCGGGCCCGACCTGCTCATCCAGGTAGATACCAGCACGGGCGAGGCCGTCAATGATGCCTTTGGTACCGGTATTGATTATGTAGAAATTAATGGCACGGGACTCAAGGACGACATAGACGACATTGCCATCAACCCCACCAACGGCAAGCTCTATGGGGTAAACAATGCCAGGGAAAGTGGCGACAATACGGAAGAGTTTCTGGTGGAAATAGACAAAAAAACCGGGGCGGCCACCATATTGGGGCAACTGACCTATACCG
Organism: Bacteroidota bacterium; assembly: GCA_003696835.1. Classification (GTDB taxonomy): domain Bacteria; phylum Bacteroidota; class Bacteroidia; order J057; family J057; genus J057. The sequence continues at coordinate 1,362 of RFHT01000236.1, read as the reverse complement.
GCCCCAACACCGGCCTGAACGTCAAGGACGTAGAGGGCTTTGGCTTTACCAACTTCGGCCTGCTGGTGGCCACCACAGGCAATGAAGGCCCCTGGGATACACGCGAACGCATGTATGCCGTGGACCTCAGCACGGGAAATATGAGCCTCATCAATGGCTTTGATTCGGGTACTGACTTCGAAAGCTGCGACTGCCTCATAGGGGCCATCAATGTGCTCTCAGGAACGGTGTTTGAAGACATAGACCGCGATGGCGTCAATAATGGGGAGCCCCCTTTGCAGGGCGTAAAGGTGCGCATGTACATCGACCAGAACGGAGACGGCATGGTGGATGCTGGCGACATAGCGGTTGATTCTGTGCTGACCAAAGCCGACGGCACCTTTAGCTGGAGCACGGCCTCCAATGTAAAAATTGTGATGAACATAGACGGTGGCACGCTGCCACCCGGCTATACTTCTACCGATGATGGCATAGAAGACAGCGACCTGAGCTGCTGTTTTGGGGGGGTAACGGATACCGGCAATGATTTTGGCGCCTTTACGCCTGTGTTTCCGGTGGAATGGATTTCCTTCACTGCCACCTATGAGGGCCGGCACGCCCGGGTGAGCTGGGCCACTGCCAGCGAACTCAACAGCGACTATTTCCAGCTGGAGCGCTCGCTAAATGGCTACAATTTCTACCCGGTAGGCCGTATTCAGGCCCAGGGCACCACTTCTGCGCCCACTGCTTATGAGTACCTCGACCGCGAGGCGCACCGCCTGGGCAGCAAGCTGCTGTATTACCGCCTCAAACAGGTGGACCTCGATGGCAGCAGTGTGTACAGCCCGCAGGTGGAGTTGCAGCTTCCGCTACAGGCTTTCCGGGTGGAGGTCTTCCCCAATCCCGCTCAGCAGGGACTCTGGCTCCGCTTCAACCATCCCGATCCCCAATCGGTGGCTGTACAGCTACTGGACCTGCGTGGAAGGCTTCTGCGCCGGGATGTGCTCCAAAGCCCAGGAGAATTGCAGTGGGACGTCAGCAGTCTGCCGTCTGGTATTTATTACCTGCGCTTCACCCTCCAGGGCCGCGTGAGCTATGAGAAACTGGTCATAGAGTAAGACAAATACCTTCCGCCCGCCTGAATGCCGGGAGAATGGCATCCATCAGTTTTTTTTCTCAAAGCCCCGGGCTAAAGCCGCGGGGCTAACTTGCCGGGCTCCAGCACAACGGGATTTGCTCAATGCCCCGGGCTAAAGCCGCGGGGCTAACGAACTTCAGCACAGCAACAAGGGATATACTCAACAGCAGCAGGTTTCGTACCTACGGCACGAAAAAACTCTGTGGGCACTTCGCGCTACTACCCATATTTAGGCCCCTAATGGG
>RFHT01000024.1 GCA_003696835.1 Bacteroidota bacterium | reverse complement strand
TTCAGCCTTTCTCTTTGCCGTGTTTGCTCGCCTGCTTCTATGGCAGCCAGTGCCAGGGCTGTAAGCCTGAGCTGGCGGGCAAATGCTTCATCTGTTTCTTTGAGGTGCTGCACCTCTTCCCGCTCTGCCTCCTCACATTGTCCCCTCACATAGCGCTCAATCAGATCTATATATTTTTCGTCCTTTTGCGAATCCATATCGTTGGGGGTTGGGGTTCCCATTCCTTATTACAGGTAGCTGAGACCAAAAATCTTAACATCCTATTGTACAAAAAATAACTAAAAAAGAATAGACAGGTTAAATTGTATTTTTATTCAAAATAATATAATACTGTGATATAACTTTCGATTTTGGAACCTTACTCATCCGGTTTCTCAGTGTCAAACAGCTTCTTGAGTTTTTCCAGGCACCGCTTTTTGCTCACACTGGCCACATTGGCATTGGACAGGCCGTTTCGCCGGGCAATTTCTTTCATGTTATAGCCTGAAAGCCAGTCCAATAGAATCTGCTGGCACCTGGCATCCAGTTGGCGAAATTTTTCCATCAATGCCTCTGTCCGCCATTCTTTTCCGGTTTCTTCCTGAGCTTTGATCCTCAGGGCGAATATTTCCTGATCATGGTCGAAAAGGTTGCCTTGTTGATCGTGTTTCCTCCTGAGGTTTTTGCACCTGTTGTCCAGTACCTTCATGAGGAAATTCAGGCAGGATTTTTCATTTTTTAACTTAAATTTTTGTGTTCGCACCCATGAATCAAACAGCAGCAAACTGTCGGTATATTCAAGGATTACATCCTCGTGTGGGAGTGAGTTGTCGCGGCTGTATCTGTGGGTAAGATGGAAAAACTGTCGATAGATCACCTCCATGCATCGTTCGCGTGCATGCCCTCCTTCCCTTAGTTGTTCTAGTATCGCCTTACACTTCAAAGGTATATGTGGTCTGAAGTTGGTTGATGAAGCTGAGAAAAAGTAAGTAAATTGATTAAAGGGAAAAAACCAATTTTCGTTACATAAATGTTCAGGAAATGCTGGGCAAAGGATACAGGCAGCTAAGGTGGCGGCCCCGGAGCAAAAATACCCCTCCGGCAGTCATACCAGCAGCCGGGTGTGCCCTAGGGCAGCTTGCCCTTAGCTTTGCCTCACATATCTCTTAGGAACGCTCAAAACATAACTTCTTCATTTCGCTTGTTCTTTTGGGCATCAATGGCGGTCTTTCTTGCCAAAGCCATGCAGGTTTTGGCCGATAAAGGTGTGTGGAAACTGCTCCACGCCGGGAAAGCCCAGGCGGATGTCGCGCCCCTCGTAGGGGATGTAGTCGGTGCCAAAGAGGTAGTCCCAGAGGGCCAGGGTGAGGCCAAAGTTGACGCCGTAGCGGCGTTCGGGCGGCAGCTCGTAGGCATGGTGCCAGATGTGCATTTCCGGGCTGTTGAAAATATACTTCATGTAGGGCCCCAAAATGAGCGCAGTGAGCACAGTGCTGATCAAGACGATGGCGCTAAAGGCCGCCCAATAGGCCAGGGTGCCGGGCTGTACGCCCCACCAGCTTTGGGTGTTGTAGGCAGCCAGGGCCAGCCCGATCAGGGCGCCCAGTACGGCTCCTTTTACCCGCCCGCTCACCGTGATGTTGGAGTGGTTGAAGTGGCCCACGGCCAGGGTAAAGATGTGGATGATGAAAAAATCGTTCAGCCCTATGCCGATCAGAGCCAGCGGCAAGTACTCTATGCTGCGATATACCACATTCTCCATCCAGTGGTAGCGCAGGTGGGCAGCAAAGCCCATTTGTTCCACCGAGTGGTGCACCTTGTGAAACTCCCACAAAACAGGCGAGCGATGCAGCAGCCGGTGCACCCACCACTGCACAAAATCGCGCACCACAAAGCCCAGCAGCAAATGCGCCCACACCGGCCAGCTCTGCACCTCCAGGGCCACCAGGTTGGTGATGCCCACCATGCCCAGCAGGTCGTGAAAGAGATTTACCACCACATCCGATGCCGCATTGTAGATGATGAGGGAAAACAAAAAGAAATTGAAAAACATGTAAAAGAAATCCAGCCAGAAATCCTTGCGAAAACGCGGCTGGTCCTTGCGCCAGGGGCGCACCACTTCCAGCAAAAAGAAAAAGAGCGACACCCCTATCAACCAGTAAAAATAATTGTGCCAGCCCGGATGGGTGATCTCATGCCAGAGGTAGTTGGCGTAGTTTTTATAGCTCTGTATAAATATGTCGAGGTATTTCATGTTGTTTTTTTGCTATACGTAAAAAGGGACAGATGAGTGTTATTTGAAAACAGCTAATTTACAAGCATCATCTGATAAATGGGAGTTTTTGCCGGAAAAGGGGGCCGCTTGGCAGCGGCCTCGGCAAAAGGTTATGGGTTTTTTGCCATAGAGAATTTGGAGCAATCTGCTCATTTTCAATGACTTGCACTAACCACCCCCAACCCCTGCACGAAAAGGGGGTTCTCCCGGGCAGGCGGCTGCGCCGCCTGCGAACTTGCTTCAGCTCCCTAGCCCCGCGGCTTTAGCCCGGGGCTGGTGGGGAAATTCCTTGTTGTTTTGCTGAAGCCCGGCACTAAAGTGGTCGGGCTAGGGAGCCGTGCTGTGGCAAAGCAATGCTCCTTAGCCCCGCGGCTTTAGCCCGGGGCTGGTGGGGAAATTCCTGATGGAATGCTGAAGCCCGGCACTAAAGTGGCCGGGCTAGGGAGC
>RFHT01000235.1 GCA_003696835.1 Bacteroidota bacterium | reverse complement strand
TTGCAGCAGCCGTCCAGCAGGCCGTAGTATTCGTCGAAGCCCCGATCAACGGGATGGCGTATGCTGTCGCGCCCCAGGTGCCATTTGCCAGAGAGCACGCTTTTATACCCGGCAGTATTGAGTACTTCGGGTAGGGTTACCATATTTTCTCTCAGCAGAAACTTATCCGGCTGGTCGCGGCGGGGATACAAGCCGGTGATGAGGGAGGCGCGGGTGGTGGTGCATTTGGCGTTGTTATAAAACTGGGTGAAGCGCATGCCTTCCCGTGCCAGGCGGTCGATGTTGGGGGTATGCACTTCCCCTCCGTAGCATCCCAGGTCCGACCAGCCCATGTCGTCCACCATGATGAGGATGATATTGGGGGGAGAGGAGGATGCCGTGGGAGAACTGGCATGAGAGGGCTGGCAGCTGTAAAAACTGGCTGGTACACTTAGCAGCAGCATGAGGCAGCAGCAGTACAGGCGGAAGGTGGGGGCGCAGGGCTTCATGTTTTTATTTCCAATATACAAAAGCAGGCCTATTCACCCATTTTCCTGTTCATGCAAATGGTTTGCCCAGGGGTAGCTGCCTCACCAGCCTATATGCAGGCCCGCCTGCAGGCCCAGCCCCTTGCTTTGGCCGGGGGCAATGGCTCCCAGGGCATTGTCGAGTATGCCGTGTGCACCAATTTGTACCTTTTCTGCCAGGTTAAAGTTTGCCGCAGCTACCAGGCCCATCCCAAAGCCTTCCATGCCACCGGCATATACATTGGCTCCGATCAGCAGAGGCTGTACCAACTGATGGTGAACCGCCAGGTTGAGCAGGGGCGTGCGGGCAGTGGGTGCATTGCGGCTTAGGCTTTGATGCAAAGAGGCGTGGAAGCTGGTTTTGGGGTCAAATTGATAGCTCAGCCCAAGCTGGATACTGGCGGGCAGGCCCGTAGTAAAAGAGGTGTGCAGGGTGTCGGGCACCAGCAGCTTTTGGAGGGTATCGGAGTCGAAATAATCACCCGTACCCAGGTCATCGCCCAGAATATTGCCTGCCTCACTGCCCTGGTAGTCCACCTCAATGGCATGGGCCATCTGAATGCCCTGCCAGCGGATAAAGCCCAGGTTGCGCAGGCTGGCCTGCATGCGCCATTGTTGATTGAGGGTAAATATGGCACCCAGGTCGATACCGGCTCCCCAGCCATAGGGGTCCTCAGCCCGGCTTTGGCGCAGGTCATACTGGGCCTGCACCTCTATGCTGGTGCCGTCGTCGGCAGTGAAAAAGGTATAGTTTACCTCATCCAGGAAGGTGCCCCGCAGGCCCTGCAGGGCCTTGAGGCGGATACCCACCTGAAAGCCTTTCAGCTGAAAAGCAGTGGCGAGTCCGTATTCGTTGTAGCGCGCCATGCGGAAGAAGACGTCCTCGTCCGAAAGGCTTTGGCCGGCGTAAGGAGCGTTGCCCCGCAGGATGAGGCCTGCCGTGCTGCTGTCGTTGATGCCCAAGGCCAGTCCAATATGCTGCCGGAAGCTCAACTGCCAGTTTTGGTTCAAGGCTTTTACGTTGGCATGCAGTCCCCAGCGGGCGCCTGCGTGCAGCTGGCTGCTGCGCCTGCCCAGTTGGCCGATGATCTGGTTCTTGGAGGCTTCGGAAATGTGGTTGCCATCTTGCAGTATGCCATCCAGGGTGATGGCGTTGCTGCCCAGCCAGAAATTGCCTTCTGTACCCAGCTGCCCGTGCTGGAAAGTCTGCTGCCCGGCCAGGTAGGCAGGCTGTACGAGTTGGGCTGCTGCCTGGCCGGGCAAAAACTGCAGGTGAAGCCCAAACTGGGCCCGCGCATTGGTAGCTGCCAGCATCAGTATGCCCAGCAGGAAGGCAAAGGAGGATTGAAAATAGTATGACATGTTGTGTTAATCTGAAGGGTTACGGCTTTTCCTGATTAATTAACTGAATACTGAAACTGCCCCACCAGCTTTGCCCGGATTTTATAGTCGTGATAGAGACGTACCGCCTCACCGGAGGTGTGCACGCTGTATGAAATGGCCAGCTTACTGGCCCGCTGGATGATCTGTTCCAACTCCTCGCGGCTGAAGCTTTTTTCCAGGGTGGAAGTCACCGGCTGCAGGATGCGCCCGCCGCCGGGCTCCGTAAGGGCTGCTTCTACCAACTGGCCGTCAATGAGCTTGCTCACGAGTTGCCCGTTTTGGTCGAAGAGGGTGGCATAGACCGTGGCCATGACGGGAAAGTCGCTGTCAACCACCAGCCGCAGGCTGCCGCCGGAAATGCGGCTGATGTCGGCCCGGCTAAAATCCACCTCGGCGGTGTCGCCCAGGCTGATGCCCTGGGTGGTGCCAAAAATGGGAATTTCGAGGTCCAGGAAACTGGTGAGGCTGCTGTTGTAAAGGGCAAAGTTATCAGCGAAGGGAATAGTGCCCGCATTGTAATCCACGTTGAGGTCGTAGTGAACCTCGTCGGGCAGCAGATTGACCATTTCGCGCAGGTTGCTGTTGGAGGGGGTCAGGGAAATGGAGGTAGTAACCTCTGAGCCCACTTCCTGTATGCCCGGCCCCGGTATCTCGATTGGTCCGCTGAAGGGAATTCCCTGCAGCTCCACCAGGCGGTTGTTGCCCAGGTTGATGCCCACCAGGGAGTTGAGGGTGGCGCGCACATTCATGCCGATGGAGTTGATAAAGGAAATCTGAGCAGTGGCATGCTCAAAATTGACCCCTTTGACCTCTCCCTCTTCAAAAATATGCAGGCGCTCAGCCCCGGTCACGGCCACCGTGCCCTGTCCCAGGTATCCCAGCACAAAGTCCGGAACGATGTCCACCAACTGAAAGCGGGCATATACGCTGTCCTGCAGGTCGATGCGAACCAACTTACCCGAATAGACCAGGTCGATACGATAGGTCTGCTCCATGGTATTGACCGTGTCGCCTCTTTTGGTGAGGTCTATGGTATATCCGCTGAGGTCAAAGACCTCGGTAAAATGGGCGGGCTGGTCGGCACTGGCCGGCAGGATTTTTCTCCTGATGAGGGGAGACTGCCCATTACTGGTGGCAGATGGCAGGGCATATTCAAATTCGATGGTGTCTTCAATGGTGCTCACAATTTCGGCCCGGATAAACCCAGAGCGCACCTGCACCTGCTTCAGGGCAATGTCGCTTTGGTCGCCGCTAAACTCATACACCAGGTCTTCAGTTACTTCTGATACGGTTTGGTTGGGGAAAATGGCAGTGGCTTCGCTGGCTTTGAGGTTTTTTACCAGCAGGGTAACTTCCACATAGTCGTTGGTGTCAATGGGCACGGGCTGCCCTTCGCTGCCCAGAATGTCGAGGTTGAGCATTTCGGCTTTGAGTTT
>RFHT01000234.1 GCA_003696835.1 Bacteroidota bacterium | reverse complement strand
GGTTTGTAGTCGGGAAATTCCAGCTTGCGGTCGAAGCGGGACTTCAGCCCGGGATTGATTTCGAGAAACTCCTGCATGTTTTTGGGGTAGCCCGCCGCAATGACCACCAGGTCACCGCGCAGGTCCTCCATACGCTTGAGCAGGGTCTCCACGGCTTCGCGCCCAAAGTCGTTGGGGCCTCCCTGTGAGAGGGAGTAGGCTTCGTCCACAAACAACACCCCTCCTTTGGCTTTCTCAATGACTTCAGCAGTTTTGATGGCCGTTTGGCCCAGAAAGCCAGCCACCAGCGCCTGCCGGTCGCACTCCAGCATGTGGCCGCGTTCTAGTATGCCCAGGGCTTTGTAAATTTTACCGATGATGCGGGCTACGGTGGTTTTACCCGTGCCGGGGTTGCCGGTAAAGACCGTGTGCAGCGAAAAACGGCTGAGCACATCTTTGCCAATTTCCCTGTAAAACTTCACCAGCTTGACCAACTCGTTTACCTCGGTTTTGACTTTCTCCAGACCTATGAGGCTGTTGAGCTCCTCCAGGCTGGAGGTCAGCAGGGCTTCGTCTATGGGGATGTCGGCCTTTTTGCGCTGGGTACCCTCAAAAATTTCGGCTACATCTGCTTCAGTAATGGTAGAGAGTTCTTCCTTGGTGAGGCTATCGAGTTCCTGGGATCGCATAATGCGCAGGCCGAGGTTCATCTTGGCTTCATCTACCAGCGACAGCACGTAGCGGGCATTGCCAAAGGTGCGGCTGCGGCTGCGGTAGGCGTCCACCAGTTTTTTGGACAAATACGTCCTTGCTTCCGGGGCAAACTCCACCGAGCGGCGTTTGGCTCCCAGCATGGCAATTTCCTCCAGTTCCTGCGGGGTATAGTCGGGGAAGTCGAAGCGCATGGTAAAACGCGACTTCAGGCCGGGGTTGGAATGCAGGAAGGTATCCATTTCCTTGGGGTAGCCGGCCACCACTATGGCCAGGTCGCCTTTTCCGCTGGACATTTCCTTCACCAGCATTTCGATCACCTCCCGGCCGTAGTCCTTGGCGTCGTCGTTGCTTCGGGCCAGGGAATAGGCTTCATCTATAAACAAGATTCCTCCTCTGGCTTTGTCGATGGCCGCTTTCACCTTGGGAGCGGTCTGGCCAATGTATTCGCCTATGATGTCGCTGCGGTCCACCTCGTGGACATGCCCCCTGCTGAGCAGGCCCAGCTTGCGGTAAATTTTGCCCAGCATGCGGGCCACGGTGGTTTTGCCCGTACCGGGGTTGCCGGTAAAGACCACGTGCAGGTTTACGGGCTTTTCGTCCTCGAAGCCCTTTTCCTTGCGCAGGTTGAGAAACTTGAGATACTGGGAGTACTCCCGCAAACGGGCTTTGATGCTTTCCAGCCCAATGAGCTCATCCATTTCGGCCAGCACCTCTTCCAGGCTTTGCTTGTCGAGCTCCTGGGTGGTGGGAATGCCCAGCATGGTGCCGGTGGCATCGGGAGTGAGCAACTGGGTTTCCCCTTCAATGAATTCATCCCCCACTTTAAATGGAATGACGCCTATGAGGGTGTCCATGAATACGATTTCCACCGTGTAATTATCGGCAAACCAGGTACCTTTGTGGTCGGATCCCCAACCAGAGGTGATGGTAAAGGTTTTCTGGTTTTTTTTGATTCTGTGTAGCTCAATGGTTCGCCCTTTTAACTGGCGGGCATCGTTGTAGAAATTAAAGGTGAGTTCGCACATCCAGTCGCGGTCCAGCTTGTTTTCCGCTTTGAACTCTATCCATACAAAGCGGGTATCTTTGTCGCGAAACTCTGTGTAGTAGGTGCGCTTGCGTTTGCGGCCATCCTTATTTGCCCCCTCATACAGCTTCACCCCTTTAATACTGATGTAGGGGTTGTCCGTGGGGGTGACTTTGCCTACATCATATACGTAAAAAGGTTGTGTGCCCACTTTTTCGCCATCTATGTAGGCCTCCCAGTAGTATTCGCCTTCGCGCCAGGTAGCACCGGGGTCGTCAGATCCCCAGCCTTCCCGTATAGGCACAATATTGAGGTCTTTGGAAACGTGTTTGGCCGTTTCCAGCTTGCAAATCTTTCGCTTGGGTTCTTCGGATTCTCCCCTTTCGTAAGCGATGAGCTCTATTTGTGCTTCCCAGTCCTCTTCATCAAAGAGCTTGTTGAAGAAGGTGAATTCAGCGTAGATGTAAGAAACTTCTCCCCGGTCAAATACCTGGCGGTACTTTTTTTGGCTGTCGGCCAGCCATTCGGTAGAAGTATAAGTTTTGAGCGCCCGGAATTTGTACTTGGTGAAATCAGGAGGTTTTTGTAATGCCATATACTAATTTCCCATTATGTTCAGGCCACATAAGAGTTGAGCATGATCGGCATGATGAGCATGAGCACATTTTCACCCTCTTCCTGTATGTTGGGCAAAATAATGCCCGCCCGGCCGGGCTCAGACAACTCTATGTTGGCTTCTTCAGTATCAATATTTGAAACAACCTCTATTAGCAAGGCCGCATTGAATCCAATCTCTATATCCTCACCTTCATAATGGCAGCGGAGGGTTTCCTTTGCTTCATTGGCAAAGTCGGGGTCCTCAGACGAAATTTCCAGCTCGCTGCCCTTCACGGCAAAACGCACCTGGTGGGTGCTTTTATTGGCAAAAATGTTTACCCTTCGCAGACTACCCAGCAGGTCCCTTTTTGCAATAAACAGTTTGTTGGGGTTGTTTACGGGTATCACATTTTCATAATCGGGATATTTCTGGTCAATCAAACGGCAAACCAGCAGCAGGTCTTCCGTTTGGAAGAAGGCATTGTTGTCGTTGTAATACACAATCACATCCTGATTATCCGAAGCATCCAGGGAGTTTTTGAGCAGTTGCAGGGCTTTTTGAGGTACGATAAAGTTGGTAGGTATATCTACCGTAACATCCACGCGGCGGTAACGCACCAGACGGTGGGCATCCGTAGCCACAAAGGTGATGCCGTGTTCGCCAAAGTCGAACAAAATGCCGTTGAGTGCGGCTTTGTCTTCATCGGTAGAAGCGGCAAAAAGGGTTTTGTTGACGGCTTTGAGCAGCACGCTCATGGGCAGGCGAATGGAATCTGCCTGGTCCGGGCGGGGAATAGCCGGAAAATCTTCTCCATTTTCCCCGCTGATTTTGTACTTGCCGTTCTCAGAGCTGATGACAATGGAGTAAGTCTCGTCATCTACCATAAAGGTAATGGGCTGTTCGGGCAGTTCTTTGAGAATATCCTGCAGTATGCGTGCAGGCACAGCCACTTTCATGGGCTCTCCCCTGGCCTCAATGGGGAGGCGTGTTTGCATGGAGGTTTCGAGGTTGGTGGTAGAAATAGTCAGAAATTCGTCCCCTATATCAAACAAAAAATTCTCAATAATCGGCAGCACCGAGCGCGTAGGAATAGCTCCAGAAATGCGACTCAACTGCCGGTGCAGTGTCGTTGAAGATACGATAAAGTTCATAACAATAACCTTTAGGCAAGTTGGATACCCTGAGACACAAACATACGCATCTTTGAGCGAAAAAACAGCTATTTTGGAAAAGAAATGTTTGGATCACCTTTCAGGGAGGTTGTGGCCCTTTACACCCTGATGCGAAACGGTAGGATGTGGCCCTTGCCCACCTGTATGAGGAGGCGGTATTCTCCCCTGGGCTTGTACGAAAGGTCAATGCGGGTTTGGGTATCCGGGTCAGGGCTGCTCACGCGCTCGAGGTGTACCAGTAGCCCCTCGTCGTTATAGAGGCGCAAAATGCATTCGGCATCAAAATGCTTCAAAAAGCGGATGCCAATGAGGGCGCTGCCGGGAGGAGATTGCAGGTCAATACCAGACTCCATGATCTGCTGGTAGAGGGAGTCGGGCAGCCATTGGTCGGCCATGGCGTCGTAAACGGGAATATCCTCCAGCCTGGACAGCATAAGGGGGTGGTTTTGCAAAATGCGTACGGCCTGTTCCCGGTATTCCGACTCGCCTTCGCGTAGTTGGTTGAGCAGGCTGCGTGCCTGCTCATACTTCTGGGTTTCGAGGCAGGCCAGGCTGAGGTACCAGCTGGCTGGCAGCTGGTAGTCGGAGAAAGAATCGGTGGCGGCCAGGTACAGGTGGGAATATGCTTTTGCGGGCTGGTGGCAGGCCAGCAAGGCCACCCCCGCATAAAAACTGGCCATCAAATGTGCCGGTCTTTTTTGCAGGAATTGTTCAAACTGGCTTGCAGCTTGGCAATATTGTGCTGCACTGTAGGCTGCCATGGCTGAATCGAGCAGGTCGGGCTGTACCTCGGCCTGCTTTCCTCTGTAATGCGGAGGAACGTGATATGGGGAAAAAGTGGGCGTATAGCCTTTATGTTCTACCTGCACCTCCCTATGACAACCGATAGCCACGATCAGCACCACCATCGTGACGACTGCTGCAAGTGTGTACCGGTAATAATTGAAATAGAGCGAGGCAGATCTGTTTTCATTGATCATGCCGGTTTTGGTCTGTTGGGAGAAAAGCAAAAAGCAGGCCACAAAAGTTCGGGTTTCCAAATTCCCGGTGGCATCAAGCATTCCGGAGCGGGAAAAACCCGCAATTTTTTTTTCAAACTCCTTTCAAACTCCTTTTTGAAGAAGTTTGTAACTTGCATGCATGCCCAGGATTCCGCAAAAGAAAATAGACGAAATCTACAACGCCATCGATTTGGTGGACATCATCTCGGATTATGTACAGCTCAAAAAGAAAGGGCAAAACTATTGGGCACTATCTCCCTTTACCAATGAAAAAACGCCCTCTTTTGCTGTCAATCCGGTTAAGGGCATTTACAAGTGTTTCAGTTCGGGCAAAGGCGGCAATGCCGTAAACTTTCTCATGGAGATGGAGGGCTACACCTACGTGGAGGCCCTCAAGCACATAGCGCGCAAATACGGCATAGAAGTACAGGAAGAAATAGAGACGCCCGAAGCCCGGGCCGAACGCGACAAGCGCCAGAGCCTCTACATCGTCAACGAGTTTGCCAGCAGGTATTTTCACGAGCAGCTGCTGCACAGCCCGGAGGGCCAGCAAATCGGGCTCAGCTATTTTCGCGAGCGGGGCATTTTGCAGCACACCATAGAGGCCTTTCAGCTGGGATATGCCCCCGACAAATGGGATGCTTTTGTTAAGGAAGCTGCCGATAAACAATACAATGAAGCGTATTTGCTGGAGCTGGGCCTGGTGAGCAAGTCGCAAAAAACAGGCAAACTCATCGACCGCTTCCGCGGCCGGGTGATGTTTCCCATCACCAATGCAGTGGGAAAGGTGGTGGGCTTTGGTGGCCGCATACTGGGCAATCAAAAAGAGATTGCCAAATACATCAACTCTTCGGAGTCGGATATCTACCACAAGAGCCAGGTGCTCTATGGCCTGTACCAGGCCAAGAAAGCCATACGGGATGCCGATTTGTGCATACTCACCGAGGGGTACATGGACACCATCGCCCTGTACCAGAATGGCATACAAAACGTGGTGGCCTCCAGCGGGACGGCCCTGACGGTGGAGCAGGTGCGGCTCATACGCCGCTTCACCAAGCAGGTGCTCATGATTTACGACGGGGATGCGGCAGGCCTCAAGGCGGCCAACAGAGGGGTGGACCTGCTCATCAAAGAAGGTATGCAGGCACGGGTACTTATACTGCCCGATGGACACGACCCCGACTCCTATGTGAAAGCCGTAGGGAAATCGGCTTTTTTGGCCTACATGGAGCAGCAGGCCATGAATTTTGTGGACTTCAAGCTGCACATACTGCAGCAGGAGGGAGCAGCCGACACCCCCGAGCACCAAACCCGTGTGATCAAAGGCATGGCTGCCAGCCTGGCCCTGCTGCCCGACCCCATTCAGCAGCAGGTATATGTGAAGCACGTAGCCCAAAAGCTGGACATCAGCGAAGGGCTGATGAGCCAGGCCGTGGCCGAAGCCCTGGGCGAACAGCAAAAACTGGAAGCACGCGAACGCAGGCGAAAGGTCGGTCAGCAGCAGCAGGCCGACCTAAAGGAGCTCAAGGCCTTTGAGCAAATGGAACTCGCCAGCCAGGAAAAAGAACTCATACGCGTGCTGGCCAATTACCCCGACCAGTCTTTCGTAGAAGGGGGCAAACCCCTGGAGGATGAAGCGGGAAACCCCATCGAACAGGAACTGGTTCCGCTCATTGAGTTTTTTATGGTGGAGTTGGAGGGGTTGCAAATGGAAAACCAACTCTATGAACAACTGAAGCAGGCCATTTTTGAAGACTATCAGCAGCAGGGATATGTGCGGGTAAACAAATACCTGGAGCACCCCAATCAGGATATTCGCAAAATTGTAGCAGAATTATTAATTCCCGTACACGAAATCAGCCCCAACTGGCGGCAGCACGGAGCCTTTGACCTGGACCTGGACGGCGACCTGGAGCGCTCGGTGAAAAGCCCCATGTACCACTACAAATTCCGGAAAGTAGAAAAGCTACTGATGGAAAATCAGCAGCAACTCAAAGAGGCCGAAAAAAACGGTGATCTGTCCGCAGCCGACGAGCTGTTTAGCATATATGTTCACCTCAAGCAAATCCACAAGCAAATAGGGGATAAGCTGGGGACTCAGGGCGCCATCAAAGGGCATGACGGTAGGCTGTGATAGCCGCCGCTCCCTATTGGGCCCACTTACCGGCCTGCTGGGCCGCGGGGGTTATCACGGGCTGTACGATTTCCTGGGTTTGGAGCACTTGCTGCACGTAGTCCTGATAATCGTCTTTGTTTGCGCTGATGTCGTACAGGGCATTGCCAATCATCATGGGAATGACCGGGTGCGTATCGCGGCGCATGGCGTACTTCACTTCCTCTTGCAGGTTGAGGTGGATGAGCCTGCGGTAATGGGAGGAGTTCCGGAAGAAATAGCGCTTGCGGTTATTGGCGGAGCTGAAGAGCGTTTCGGCCACCAGGCAGGTATCCTGGAAGCGGTTGAAGTGGTTGCGGAGTTTGCGGGCCAGGGCGCCTGCAAAAATGGTGTCTTCCAGGGTGAGGTTGTCGCGCCAGCCCGCGCACAACAAACACACGTGCTCATTCTGGCGAATGAGCCAGTGGGCCAGGGTGCTGATGTTGCTGAAGGCGCCTACCACAATGGCCCGGGCATTTCGTTCCTGAGCGGCCTTGATGGCCCGGGTGCCGTTGGTGGTGGTGATGGCAATGCGCTTGCCCGCTACGGCCTCAGGCGTGTAGGAAAAAGGCGAGTTGCCAAAGTCAAAGCCTTCGAGCTGCTCCCCACTGCGCTCACCTGCTATGAGGTAACCGTGGTCTTTGTAGGCTGCACATTCCTCTATGTGTGCTACGGGCACCATGAGCTCTACGCCGTTGTCGAAGGCTACGCACATGGTCGTGGTTGCACGAAGAATGTCGATAACGACTACAATGGCCTCCGATACGTCAAACTGGTCGATGAGCGCAGGAGACATGCATACGTGAACAAACTTTTTTTTATTTCTCATAACCGGATACTATACCCCAACTTTTCTATTTTTCCAATTATAGATAAATATAATTATACAAGCAAATAAGTTTGTGGGCAGGCTGCCTGCAACGGCAAAGCCGGCGGCAAATATACGGCATGTTTTGCGAAAAATGACAGGAAAAGCTTGCCAAAGGGCGGGCAAAGCTTGTGATTTTTTATGACTTCAGGTTTTTTGGATAAAAGGCGGCTTTACCACCTGTGCCTGCAGGGCTTTGTTTCGCACCATAATCTGGAGCTCTGTGCCCACTGCTGCCAGCTCCACGGGCACGTAGCCCAGCCCAATGCCCTCTTTGAGCACGGGGCTGATGCTGCCCGATGTAACCGTGCCTACTACCTTGCCCTGGTGAGCAATTTCATAGCCGCTGCGCGGAATGCCCCTTTCGAGCATTTTGAAGCCCACGAGTTTGCGTTTGATGCCTTCGGCCTTCAGTTTTTTGATGGCTTCGGCTCCGTTAAAGGGGCCTTTGTTTAGTTTGGTAATCCATCCCAGACCGGCTTCCAGGGGAGAAGTATGGTCGTTGATGTCGTTGCCGTAGAGCATGTAGCCCATTTCCAGGCGCAGGGTATCGCGTGCCCCCAGGCCTGCGGGAATGAGGTCAAACTCCTGCCCGGCCTCCATGATGTCGTTCCACATCCGGCGGGCATGCTCATTGTACACAAAGACCTCAAAGGTGCGCTCGCCGGTGTAGCCGGTAGTGGCCACCAGGGACTTTTCCGCTCCATTGAAGGTGCCCTTAAAGCAGTGGTAGGTGCCCATTTGGGAGAGGTCGCGGGCGGTGAGCTTTTGCAGGGTAGCTTCTGCCTTGGGCCCCGAAACGGCCAGCAGGGCCGTTTCTTCCGATATGTCGATCATCTCGGCTCCCATGCTATTGCTTTCCTTTATCCAGTTCCAGTCCTTTTCTATGTTGGCGGCATTGACCACCAGCATGTATTGCTCTGGCTGTATGCAATACACAATGAGGTCATCTACTATACCGCCCTCGTGGTTGGGCATGCAGGAATACTGCGCCTTGCCGGGCTGCAGGCGGGAGGCATCATTGGAGGTTACCCGCTGTACCAGCTCCAGGGCTTTGGGCCCCCGTATGATAAATTCGCCCATGTGTGATACATCAAACATGCCCACACTGTTGCGCACGGCCAGGTGCTCGGCCTGGTCGCTGCTGTAGCGCACCGGCATGTCGTAGCCGGCAAAAGGGATGAGCTTGGCGCCCAGTTGTTCGTGTATGGAATAAAGCGGAGTTTGTTTGGCCATTGGTCTGAAGTTGCGAGTTGTAGTTTGTTGGTGCGTATGACCCGGCCATAGCCTGCCGGAATCGTAAAACTGGGGCAAGTTACGAAGCATAATTTTTCCGGCAAAAGAAATACAAACACACAATTTGAGGGTGAAAAAGGTGGAAGTGAAGCTGAATGAAGATAATGAGAATGTAGTTTTGTTTATTTATTAACAATATTAATTAAACAATTTGTATTGAAGAATATGCGCAAATGACGGGCATGTAATTAATGCGCATTGGCTAAGAATGGCCAGGGTTGTGATGTTAAATATTTGATAATCAATTTATAAAAAATAAATATTGAACCTAATTACATACAGCCCTTTAACTCGCAATGCGATTTTCCTGCAAAGGCATGGGTAATTATTTGTTTAATTTTTTGCAAAAAAACATGAACAAAATTTGGTGAGCACAGGTTTTGTTTATACTTTTGTAAAAAGTGCTAAACAAAATTGCTATGACAACGCTTGAATTCAACACAGCAGTAGTAATGCAGGAAAGGAGTCTGCGGCCCGCGGCCCTAAAACTCACCCGTAACATGGAAGCGGCCAACGACCTGATACAGGATACCTTTGTGAAAGCCATCTCCAACCGGGAGAAGTTTTCGGAGGGCACCAACCTCAAGGCCTGGCTGTACACCATCATGCGCAACACGTTTATCACCAATTACCACCGGGTAGTGCGCCGTAATACCTTCATCGACACCACCGAAAACCTGCACTACCTCAACGCAGACTCGTACAGCACCAGCAATGAGGCATTTTCCAGGCTGAGGACGGAGGAGATAGAGGAAGCCATTGAAGAACTGAGCGATACCTACAAGACGCCTTTCATGATGTACTTCAGAGGGTACAAATACCACGAAATTGCCGACATACTGGGCATTCCCATTGGTACAGTAAAAAACCGCATTCACATTGCCCGCAAAGAACTGAAAAGCAGGCTGCGGCATCAACAGTGATATTTTTATATATTCTCATCAAGTTTTTTACCTCACTTCCTCATGATGCAACTCTATCATCAAACCTGTCAGGCCTGTAGCAAGCTCATTACCCAAAGCTACAGCACTTCGTTCAGCCTGGGTATCAAAACCCTGGCCAGGCGGTTTCGGGATCCCATTTATGCCATCTACGGCTTTGTGCGCTATGCCGACGAGATTGTGGATACTTTTCACGACTACGACAAGCGGCATTTGCTTGCCACCTTTCAATCCGATGCATTTGCCGCCATAGAGGCCGGTATCAGCCTCAATCCCGTGCTGCATACTTTTCAGGAAGTGGTGCGGGCGTATGGCATTGAGCATGAGCTGATTGAGGCATTTCTTAGGAGTATGGAAATGGACTTGCATGAACACAGCTATGACCGGGGAGGGTACGCCGACTACATTTATGGCTCGGCGGAGGTGGTAGGGCTGATGTGCCTGCGGGTATTTTGCGAAGGGGATGAGACGCGATACAGGGAACTGGAAGCACCGGCCAGGAGTCTGGGGCGGGCCTTTCAGAAGGTAAATTTTCTGCGCGATCTGAAGAGCGACTTTTTTGATCGGGGGCGGGTGTACTTTCCGGGGGTGGACTTCGCGCAGTTTGACAACAGCGCAAAGGCTGCCATAGAGGCGGATATTGCCCGCGACTTTGAACATGCTTATCAGGGCATCATGGCTCTGCCCGAAGGGGCACGGCAGGGAGTGTACCTGGCTTATGCCTATTACCGGCGGCTGTTTAGCAAAATTCAGTCGTTGCCTGCTGCGCGCATTAAGCAAAAGCGCATACGCGTGCCCAACCAGCAGAAGTTCGCCATTTTGCTGCGTACCTACTTACAACACCAGCTTAACCTTCTCTAGCTTTGGATAGTCCCTATACCTATTTGCTGCTGAATGCAGGCTGCCTGCTGTTTCCCCTCTTGTTGTCATTCGACAAGCGGGTACAATTTTTCCGCAGCTGGCCGGCACTGTTTCCAGCCATTGCCTTTTCGGGGGCAGTATTTATTGGGTGGGATGCGCTTTTTACCCAGTGGGGCGTATGGAGTTTTAACCCCCGCTACCTCACGGGCATATACCTGGGGCCGCTGCCGCTGGAGGAGTGTCTGTTTTTTCTCACCGTGCCCTATGCCTGTGTATTTATTTATGCTTGTGTCAAAACATATTTTCCCCATTTGGAGTTTTTTCATAATAGAGGCAGGCTCATCAGTTGGGTGCTTGTCTTGCTGCTTGTGGCAGGGGGAGGGTACTACCACCACAGTTTGTACACGGTGGTTACCTTCTCCCTGTTGGCAGGCTGGCTGCTGCTCAACCTGCTTGTATGGAAGCCTGCTTATCTGGGACATTTTTATGCAGCCTACCTGTTGCATTTGATTCCGTTCTTTTTAATCAACGGCTTGCTCACTTCTCTGCCTGTGGTAATGTACAACGATGCCGAAAACATCGGCCTGCGTCTGGGGAGTATCCCCTTGGAAGACAGCATGTACTCCATGCTGTTGTTGCTCATGACCATCAATGTGTATGAATATGTACAAAAACGAATAGCAGATCGGAGAGCGCTTGTTTCAACCAACAAAATCGCATAATTATGCAGGTAACCATAGATTCAGCTTCGGGTTTTTGCTTTGGCGTGGTGTATGCCATCGAAATGGCCGAAGAAATTCTCGACCGGGAAGGGCAGCTCTACTGTCTGGGCGACATTGTGCACAACGACATGGAAGTGAAGCGACTGGAAGCCAAAGGGCTGCAGATTATCTCTCTGGCAGAGCTGCGCCAGCTGCGCAGGGCCAAGGTGCTCATACGTGCCCACGGCGAGCCGCCGGAGACCTACCGCATTGCCATGGAAAATGAGCTGGTGCTCATAGACGCTTCCTGCCCGGTGGTGCTCAAGCTGCAAAACCGCATCCGCAATTCCTACAGCCAGCAAGAAGCCATCCTCATATATGGCAAACAGGACCATGCCGAAGTCATCGCCCTTAAAGGCCAGACGGCAGGTGAGGCCATTGTATTTCAGGATATTGAGGAACTAGACCTGCAGGCCCTCCCGCCCATCCTCACCCTGTACAGCCAAACCACCAAAAGCAAGCATAACTTCTACGCCATAGCCCGCAGCCTGCGCGAAGCCGGCTTTGAAGTAAAGCTGAATGATACCATTTGCCGCCAGGTCTCCAACAGAGATGAAGAGCTGCGCAACTTTGCCCGCCAGCACGACAAAATCGTATTTGTAGCAGGCAAAAAGTCGTCCAATGGCAAGATGCTCTACCAGGTTTGCAAAGCCACCAATCCCAACTCTTATTTTATTTCGGATGTATCGGAATTGGAAATGGAGTGGTTTGAAGAAAATGAATCAGTGGGAATTTGCGGGGCTACCAGCACACCCCAGTGGCTGATGGAAGCGGTAAAAAAACAACTGCTGACCTACTGGGGGCGGCAGGTAGGCGACCTGGCCAGTGCCCGGTAGGAACCGGTATGGCACACCCGCTGGATGGGGAAGCTGTTCAAAAAAAAGCTGCCGGGCAAATTTGCCCGGCAGTTCTTGTTTTATGCAGCCTCATGTATGCGGTCGATGTTTTCGCTCAAGTATTTCAGGCAGCTTTCAAAATCCGGGAAAATATGCTCCTCCGAAATGAGGTCGGGAATGATGCGTATGCGCTCCATGCGGTCGCGCGGCTGGGTTTGGGGACCCACCAGCAATACCTGCACGCCTTTTCGTTCCATATCCAGTATGGTATCCTCCAGGGCATACAAACCGGACTGGTCGATAAAGGGGACTTTTTCCATGCGAATGATGAGAGCTTTGACCTCTGGTACAGCTTTGGTTAATTCCTGAAACTGGGAAGCAAACCCAAAAAAGAACGGGCCTTCGAGGTGCTTGATATATACTTTTTCATGGATAGAAGCAGGGATTCCCTGCTCGTCGGGCCATAATTCATTCGACTCGGCATCCTTAAGTGGAGCAATCTTGGAAGCCTCTTCCGAGATGTCTCCCATTCTTTTCATGAACAACACACACGCCAGAACCAGGCCCGCTCCTACTGCCCAGAGCAGGTCCACAAAGACCGTCATCACCAGTACCACCAGCATCACGATGGCATCTGCGCGTGGAACCTTGTTCAAGTGGGCCAGGCCCTTGTAGTCAATGATGCCGATGCCCACCGTGATGAGGATACCTGCCAGTACAGACATGGGGATGAACTGGGCAAATTTGCTCAGCCCCAGCAGGATGAGTAGTAGCAAAATACCCGCTATAATGCCCGAAATACGGGTTTTTCCACCCGACTGTATATTTACAACTGTACGCATGGTGGCACCAGCACCAGGCAGCCCTGCAAAAATGCCGGAAATGACGTTGCCAATACCTTGCCCGATCAGTTCTTTGTTGCTGTTATGCTTGGTTTTGGTGAGGTTGTCGGCCACCACCGAAGTGAGCAGGGAGTCGATGGCGCCCAGGGCGGCCAGCACAAAGCCAAACTCAATAACAAATGAGACAATTTCCCGGTTTCCCCAGTCCACCGCTCCTATGGTTCCCAGCTTGATGTCGGGAATTCCCTGGGGGATGTCGCCTATGATGGGCACATCCAGTCCGGCCACGTAGGCCACTACCGACACCACAATGAGAGCTACCAGTGTGCTGGGTACGGCTTTGGTAATGCGGGGAAAGAGGTAAATGATGGCAATGGTGCTCAGAGCCAGTATCACGGCCGTGATGTTGGTATTGGCCAGGGCCAGCCCCACACCCGTAACAATGCCTACGATGGTTTTGGGTGCATCATCGCCGGCGTAGCCAAAAAAGTCAAACACCTGCAAAAAGATGATGATAAAGCCAATGCCACTCATGAAGCCCGACACCACCGGGTAGGGAATGTACTTGATGTACTTTCCTATTCCCATAAAGCCAAAAGAAAACTCCAGTATGCCCGCCAGCACAAAGGTGGCAACGATGATGCCCAGGGCTGCTTCGGGCACCATGCCATTTACTTTGCCCCCAACCAGGGCAATGGCTGAGAGAATAACCGTGATAGAAATCACCGTCATGGGCCCGGTGGGCCCACTGATCTGGGTGGGCGTGCCGCCCAATAAGGCCGCAAAGATGCTCAGGGCTATGGCACCATACAGCCCGGCCTCGGCTCCCAGCTCGGTCTGGGCGCCAAACGCCAGAGCAAGCGGAAGGGCTACAATACCGGCAGTAATACCGCCAAAAAAATCGCCTTTGATGTGTTTAAACATGGTTTTGACAGGGTTTAATGGTTTGAGGTAAAAATATTTTGGGGTTATGGGTTTAGAAAATTACCCGGAATAGGGATTTGTTTATACATTGTAAACAGCACATCAATGTGGCACCTTGCTACCAGGAACAAACAGCAAATGTAAGAAATTCTTCTTTTTTTTCCTCAGGGCAAAAGATTTACTACTTTTTGCTTACCTTCATGCTCTCGCCTGAAAAAACATGCATGCACTGATTTTGGTATAGCTTTGACCCAACCAGCTTATGGCCTTTCGCAACAAAATATGCTTTTGGCTGTGTTTGCTGCTGTGTGTAACGGCAAAAAGCCAAACGCAGGAAAAAACCATAGTGGTGGACAGCCTGCAGCGACAGTACCGCATATATATGCCGCCCTCACTCGAGGGCCCGGCTCCGCTGGTGCTCAACTTTCACGGCCTCAACACCGACGCCTTCATTCAGGAGCTATATACCCAGATGAATGCCGTTGCCGATACCGGCGGGTTCATACTGGTGTATCCTCAGGGCATAGCCCAGCGCTGGAATGTGGGTATCGCAGGGCTGGAGCACGACTCAGTGGACGATGTGGGCTTTGTGGAGGTATTGCTCGATACCCTGCTGAGCCAGTATCCCATTGATACCAACCGCATATACGCTACCGGCATGTCACTGGGCGGCTTTATGAGCTACCGCCTGGCCTGTGAGCTCAGCCACCGCATTGCCGCGGTGGCCTCCGTAGCCGGCCTGATGTCTCACCCCCAGTTCAGGGCCTGCCGCCCCGGCAGGCCCGTGCCCGTGATGCACATACACGGCGTAGCCGACCCCGTGGTAGCCTACAATGGCGACCGGGAGTTTGTATCGGTGGATTCTGTGATGAGCCTGTGGAAAACCCACAACCACTGCGCACAGGAACCCGTGGTAAGCCTCATGCCCGACCGCAGCCCTGGCGATGGCACCCTGGTGCTGAAGCTGCAGTATGCCTGCGACCCCTCTGCTGAAGTCGTACTGTATATGGTGCAAAATGGTGGGCATACCTGGCCCGGTGGATTTCCAATCCCCACCTTTGGCCTTACCTGCTACGACATACAGGCCAGCGGGGAAATATGGAACTTCCTCAGGCAATTTAGCCTGCAAGGCCGTCTGACCGGCCTACTGCCCGCCCGCAAAGAAGAACCGGTGCGGCTTTTCCCCAATCCCTTTGGCGAAAAGCTGAACCTCCAAAGCAACAGCCCTTTAACTTACTGGGCAGCCTATGACCTCATGGGCCGCAAACTGGCTGCCCAGTTTGTACCCGGGACCACCAGCCTGCAGTTGCCCACCTCCTCCTGGCCCCCGGGCTGGTATGTGCTTAAGCTGCGTACCACTACCGGTTGGCACACCTTCAGGCTACAGAAGTATTGAATATGAATATGTGGATATTTGTATGAAAATATATTTTTTATAGTATATATTCGCTTTGTTACTAATAAGTAGAGCCCCTGATTTATGAAACGCTGTATCGCAATGTTCCCCCATCATTTCCGCAGGCTGCTGGTTATCAGTTTGCTGCTGCTCATTCTTTACCCCCAAACTCATGCCCAAAGGCGTTACCGCGAAGCGGTTTTCGATAGTGTGCTCGTTGATACCAATGTGGTGTATGGCAACAATATCAGCATTCAAACGGGTTTGTTTGAACCCTTTGACCTGCTCATGGATGTATATATGCCCGCAGGAGATACCGAAAGCAACCGCCCGCTGGTTATCGTCTTGCCCGATGCCAACCTCATGCCCCCTGTAATCAACAAAACGCCCCTGGGCAGCCGGCGCGACAGTGCCAATGTGGCCTTGTGCACCCAACTGGCCCTGCGGGGATATGTCGCGGCTTCTATTTCCCACCGCCTGGGCTGGGCCACCTCCGGTATGCTCGAAAATATCCGCAATACCTACGCCCAGGCCCTCTACCGTGCCATACAGGATGCAAACACCTGTGTGCGCTACTTCAAGCGGCAGGCCGTGGAAGAACAAAACCGCTTTGGGGTTGATATAGATAAAATCGCACTGGGAGGTTTTGGTTTTGGCGGCCTGGTGGCCACGGGTGCCGCTTACCTCGACCGTCCCGAGGAAATTTTGCTCGGTAAACTAAAAAAAAGTACGGGGGAGCCTTTTATTGACCCCTTTTTTCTCGGAGATTTTGAAGCCCGCGACACGGCCGTCATTTGCCGCCCCAACCATTCGGCCTATACCTCTGACTTCCAGCTGGTGTTCAACATTGGGGGCGCGCTGCTGGACAGCAGCTGGATAGAGGCGGGCGACATACCGCCGGTGAATTTTCACGTGCCCGACGATCCCCTTATTCCCTACCGTACCGGTTTCATACGCGTTCCCTTTTCCAATGACATACTTTTTGAAGTACATGGCAGCCATACCATTGCCCTGCAGGCCCGACAGTTGGGCATACTCGACACTTTTTTTACAGCGGGTTTTGTAGATTCCCTTACCCTCAGGGGCCGGGACAGAAGCGATGGTCTGGAAGGCTTGTATCCCTTCATTCGCCCCAAGCCCCAGGCCGGAGAGCTGTATGACTGCGGGCTGGGAAATGGCGAAACCCTGCCCCGCCGGGCGGAGCACAGCCCCTGGAGCTGGTGGAATGAGGAAGCCTTCATTGCGCAGTGGACCCGCCTGTTGGGCAATGATCCCATAAGCGCCCCTCTGGCCAACTGCAATGAACTGGCTGCCAACCCCGACATGTCGCCCGAAAAAGGCCGTGCCTACATGGACACCATCCTCAATTACCTCAACCCCCGCTTCCTGCGCACCTTTGGCTTTATTACCAGCCGCGAACCCGCCCAGCTTTCTGATGCTCAGCTTCGTATTTATCCCAACCCCACACGCGGGCAGCTCAGCATTGAACTGCATCACAGCCCCGGGCCGCTGGTGGAGGTACAGCTGTATGATGCCTTCGGCAGGCACCTACGCACTTACCTGCCCCAAAACGGCTACAGGATTGAGTTGGCTTTGCCGCCGACTTTGCCGGCGGGAATGTATGTTGTGTATATGCGCACCCGCACGGCCCAGGCCGTGCGGAAGATATGGAAACAGTAATTTTTCCCCATCTTCCATCCCCGGCAGGTTTTGCTGTCTTTTATGAAATTGTGAAATACCTTAAGCAAAATGTGAACATGACAATAAAATGGGTTGGGCCAGCAGGCATGGCATGGGCCTGCTGCATGCTGGCCCTTACAAGCTGCCAAAAAGACATGCCCCCTGTCGATTATACTGGCCCGGTAGCCGAATGGGCCGCCTATGGAGGCACATGGGCAGCGGAGCGTTATTCCCCCCTCACTCAAATAACGCCCGAAAACGTAGCTCACCTGGAGGTAGCCTGGACCTATCACACCGGTGATGTATCGGCCGGCAGTGAGGAAATTCCCTCCACTTCCGCCTTTGAAGCCACCCCCATACTGGTGGACAGCATGCTGTACCTGCCCAGCCCTTTCAATAAAGTCATTGCCCTCAATCCCGAAACGGGTGCCGAGCGCTGGGTATATGATCCCCAGATAGACCTGAGTGGGAATTATGCCAACCAGCTCATCTGCCGGGGAGTATCCTACTGGAAAGATACGGCTTGCGCAGAGGCCGATCCCTGCAGGGGGCGCATTTTTATGGGAACCAACGACGGGCGCCTCATTGCCCTGGATGCCCTCACGGGGCAGCCTTGTGAAGATTTTGGTCAAAAAGGAGAAATAGACCTGGTGCAGGGAGTGGGGAAATTGCTCTTTAAAGGAGAATACCAGATTACCTCTCCGCCTGCCATAGCCGGCAACCTGGTAATTGTGGGTAGTGCTGTCTGCGACAATATGCGGCTGGATGCCCCCAGCGGAGTAGTGCGTGCCTACGACGCCCAAAGCGGCAGTCTGCGTTGGAGTTGGGACCTGCGCCCACCCGCAGACACCCTCAAAAATCTGCCTTCGGCGGAAAGCGGCTTCCTGCTGGGGTCGCCCAATGTGTGGGCTCCCATGGCCGTGGACGAAGAAAGAGACCTGCTCTTCGTGCCTACCGGAAATCCCGCTCCCGACTATTACGGCGGCATGCGCCGGGGCATTGACTATTACGGCAGTTCCATTGTGGCCCTGAGAGCTTCAACCGGAGAGGTGGTATGGCATTTCCAGACCGTACACCACGACCTGTGGGACTTCGATGTACCCGCCCAGCCCACCCTTACCCACATTCCCTTTGAAGGCAAGATGATACCTGCCGTGGTACAGGCCACCAAAATGGGTTTGCTGTTCTGCCTCAACCGGGAAACCGGCGAGCCCATTTATGGAGTGGAGGAGCGCCCTGTGCCCCAAAGCGATGTGCCCGGAGAACAAACTGCTCCTACCCAGCCATTTCCCCTCAAGCCCCCACCCCTGGTGCCACACGACCTGAAACCCTCCGACGCCTGGGGGCCCCTGGGGATGAATGGCGAATGCGAAGAGTTGCTGCAAAGCTTACACTGGGAGGGTATTTATACCCCTCCCAAACTGGGGCAGCCCACCCTCATGTATCCCGGCAATGCAGGCGGCTCCAACTGGGGAGGGGTAGCCGTGGACCCCGTACAACACATACTGGTGGCCAATGTAATGGACCTCGCCTGGATGGTGGAACTGGTGCCGACGACCCAGTACGACTCCGTGCGCCGGGCAAATCCCGGTATGGAAGTGGCGCCACAGACCGGCACCCCCTATGCCCTGAAACGCACTGCCCTGCTTTCCTCTATGGGCCTGCCCTGCAATCCCCCTCCCTGGGGCAGCCTGGCCGCAGTGGACCTTCAGAGTGGAGATATTTTATGGCAAAAACCCCTGGGAACGGTGCGCGATATTGCCCCCATTCCCCTCAAAATCAACTACGGCGTTCCTAACCTGGGTGGCCCCATGATTACAGCCAGCGGCCTCATCTTTATCGCTGCTGCCATGGACGATTACATACGCGCATTTGACCTGCACACGGGTGAAATGTTGTGGGAAGCACGCCTGCCTGCGGGCGGGCAGGCTACCCCCATGACTTACCGCATCCGCCCGGATGGCAAACAGTTTCTCGTCATAGCCGCAGGCGGCCACGGCCGGGCTGGCAGCAGGCTGGGAGATGCCCTGGTGGCCTATACCCTCCCCTGATTGGCC
>RFHT01000233.1 GCA_003696835.1 Bacteroidota bacterium | reverse complement strand
TATCAGCTCCGGAGGAGCTTCACCTTTGTAGCCTTCGGCACATAAGCATTCTGCAAGCCCCAGCGGGGCGATATATTCGATTTTTATGCGATTGCCATGGGGCATAATTGTTGAAAATTCTGGCTTATCGGAAGGGGAGCCCGGCAAACTGCCTGTTGCTAAGTACATTAACTGATCTGAGGGGGAAAAAGAGATTGATGCAGTCCCCGGAGCAAAGTGAGGTAGTGGGGATCATCGGGAGAGAGAAAGGCATGCCGGATAAAAAAATCGATGAGCACCAGATGGCAGTTGTCTTTGAACTTGCGGCTGTGTACCATAAGGTGGTAAATTTCCTCTGCCGGCAGGCAGTGAAAGTCGGCCACCTCTACCTGGTCGGGTACGGGCAGGCAATCCCCGGGTAGCTTGAGTTCAAACACAAACATGGTGTCTCTTTCCAGCGTGCTTTGTAGTTGCCGGCAATAGGTGATGGCGCCTACGGCTCTGGCAGTTTTTGCAATTTCCGGCGGAATGTGGGCTTCTTCTCCGCATTCTTTGACCATTACCCGGGTGGGCAGCAGTCCGCTGCTGCGACCTCCGGCCACAAAGGTATCCAGTTTGCCGGGATAGGTCATTTTTTCCTTGCTCCTTTCTCCTACCCACAGCTTCAGGCCCTGCTCATTGTGCTGATAACCCGTAACGTGCACCCCAAAGCTGAGCATGCCAAAAATGCGGTGCGCCCCCCGCATGATGCGCATCAGGGGAGGGGCGCCCCAGTGGGAAAGAACATCGTACCACTCCTCCCGTTTTTTGAGCATACCGGCCGCTACCCACTCCTCCACCACGGCCTGTACAGCCAGGGTGCGTAGCTCAGGGCTTGCCAGCCGCGGATGCAGCTCCACCCGTTTCCCCCCAAGCTGAAATACCTCCGGATAAGGCTGCAGCCAGCCGAGCTGCTCATGGTGTATATAGCCTGCCAGTTGCTGGCCGATGTAGAATGGGACAAACTGAGTTGCTTCGAATGCACTCATGTAGCGGATGTGGGGGAGTAGAGGAGCAGCTGAAAACATGCTGAAGAATTTAAATTTCCGGGCATGAATCTAAAATTTTTTTTCGGATAAATCTTATTATTGTGCGGGCGGCGCCAGCAAGTGTTGCCCGGCCTCCATTCAATTTTTCAATTTTTTAATTGCTTCCCCATGAGAATTCCCTACCAACAGATGAAGCAGGAGTTTGAGCGCGTGCTGAAAAAGTTCGGTTTTTCCCCGGCTGATGCCGAATTGTGTGCCCGCTTGTTTGCTGGTGCGAGCCTGGACGGCGTGTATTCCCACGGACTGAACCGCTTTCCACTATTTATCAAATACATCCGGCAGGGATGGGTGAAGGTGGGAGCAAAACCAGAACGCTTACATGCCTTTGGCCCGCTGGAGCAGTGGCACGGCCACCTGGGGCCGGGCAACCTGAATGCCTACCACAGCATGCAACGGGCCATGGAGCTGGCTGCAACCCACGGCATAGGCTGCGTGGCCCTGGGCCATACCAACCACTGGATGCGGGCGGGTAGCTATGGCTGGCAGGCGGCAGAGCAGGGTTTTGTGGGCATCTGCTGGACCAATACCATCCCCAATATGCCCGCCTGGGGCGGCACCCGCCCCCGCCTGGGCAACAACCCCCTGGTGGTGGGCATACCCCGCCAGGGGGGACACATCGTACTGGACATGGCCATGTCACAGTTTTCCTATGGCAAACTCAACGCCCTGAAGCTGGCGGGGGAGCAACTACCGGTGGTCGGCGGCTACGACCAGGCCGGGCAGCTTACCACCGACCCGGCTGCCATACTGGAAAGCTGGCGTCCCCTGCCCATAGGATTCTGGAAAGGCGCAGGTCTCTCCCTGGTGCTGGATGTATTGGCGGCCCTGCTTTCGGGAGGAAAGGCTGCCTGGCAAATAGGCGAAAAACCCATTGAATACGCCCTCTCGCAGGTATTCATTGCCATAGACCCCACCAAACTGGCCACCGACTGGCAGGCCAGCGTAGAAGGGGTTATCCAAAATTTGGTGGAAGAAGAGGGGGAAGGGGTGTTCTACCCCGGGCAGCGCAGCCTGCGCACGCGCACCGAAAACCTCGAAAAAGGCATACCCGTAGAGAAGCAGTACTGGGAGCAGGTACAGCAGATGTGAGACAGTTTGGTTTGCCACCTTCCTCAAAGCGGAATGTTGCCATGTTTTTTACGCGGCAGCACTTTGGCTTTGTTTTGCAGCATGTCGAATGCCCGAATGAGCTTGCGCCGGGTTTCGGCCGGTTCAATCACTTCATCTATAAAGCCGCGCTCGGCAGCGCGGTAGGGGTGGGCAAAAGTCTCTGTATATTCGGCCACTTTTTCCTGCAATTTGGCTTCGGGGTCTTTGGCGGCAGCAATTTCTTTGCGAAAAATGATCTCGGCCGCTCCTTTGGGGCCCATAACGGCTATTTCGGCCGTGGGCCAGGCGTAGTTCATATCGGCCCCTATGTGCTTGGAGTTCATCACGTCGTAAGCGCCACCATAGGCCTTGCGGGTAATGACGGTGACGCGTGGCACGGTGGCTTCGCTGAAGGCATACAGCAGCTTGGCTCCATTAGAGATGATGGCGTTCCACTCCTGGTCGGTGCCGGGTAAAAAACCCGGCACGTCTTCAAATACCAGCAAGGGAATGTTGAAGGCATCGCAAAAGCGCACAAAGCGTGCAGCTTTGGTGGAGGCGTGTATGTCCAGTACCCCGGCCAGTACGGCAGGCTGGTTGGCCACTATGCCCAGGCTCTTGCCGTTGAGGCGGGCAAAACCCACCACAATGTTGCCCGCAAAATGTTGGTGCACTTCCATGAAGCTGCCCTTGTCCACCACCAGCTCAATGACCTCTTTCATGTCGTAAGGCTGGTTGGGGTTTTCCGGTACCAGGCTATTCAGGGCTTCGAGTAGCTGCTCCGGGTCCTGCAGGCAGGGGTAAGCCGGCGGCAGCTCTTCGCAGTTTTGGGGAATATAGCTCAGCAACTGCTTGAGCTGCTCAATGCATGCCAGCTCGTTGGCACAGGCAAAGTGCGTAACCCCGCTTTTGGTGGCATGGGTCATGGCCCCTCCCAGTTCTTCGGCGGTAACTTCCTCGTGTGTAACGGTTTTTACCACATTGGGGCCCGTCACAAACATATAGGAAGTATGCTCCACCATGAAAATGAAATCGGTAATGGCGGGGCTATATACCGCGCCCCCTGCACATGGCCCCATGATGGCCGATAGCTGGGGAATCACCCCCGAGGCCAGGGTATTGCGGTAAAAAATATCGGCATAGCCTGCCAGCGAAACCACTCCTTCCTGTATGCGCGCCCCGCCTGAGTCGTTCAGCCCGATTAGCGGGGCGCCATTGCTCATGGCCAGGTCCATGATTTTGCAAATTTTCTCCGCATGGGTTTCGGACAAACTGCCACCAAAAACGGTAAAGTCCTGGCTGAATACATAAACCAGACGGCCTTGAATGCGGCCATAGCCGGTTACCACGCCGTCGCCAGGTATTTTCTGTTTGTCCAGTCCAAACTCGGTACTCCGGTGGGTGACAAATTTGCCGATTTCTTCAAAACTGCCTTCGTCCAGCAACAACATCAGGTGTTCGCGAGCTGTGAGTTTGCCCTTTTGATGCTGTTTGTCTATGCGCTCTTGCCCGCCCCCCAGTAGGGCTTGCTCATGTTTTTGCCTCAGTATGTCCAGTTTGTTTGCCATGCTGCAAAAGTAAGCATTTGGAGGGAAATGCCGCAGAATGTGTAAAGGCTTTTGACAAAAAGCAACCATTGGGCCTCTACTGCCGAAAGGGTTAAAAACACACAACTTTCAATTTTTAGCACAGTTTAAACGTTAATGCATTGGTTATTTTTCTAGTTAAAATTAACTTTGGGGTAACTATTTATTAACTTATCAATATACACACTGGTACACATACCTGGTAAATGAAATCACTTTTCGACTTGAGTCGGGCATCCAATCGCTTGCTAATCCTCATTATTGGTGCTGATCTTTTTCTCATTTTTATCCATATTCTTCATGGTGTAGAGCTCCGTACGTCCTTCAGCATATATGAATTGCTGGCCGACAAGGTTTTTTCCATCCAGGTGGACAGAAGCCTGGGAGAGGCCTATATGTATGTCAAGGAATTTTGGATTGGCC
>RFHT01000232.1 GCA_003696835.1 Bacteroidota bacterium | reverse complement strand
TATAAAGCAATAAAAGAACACTTGCATCCAAAGCCATGCAAGGGATTTTTCAGCCTTTCTCACTCCCCTGCCTGCGGCAGGGGAAAAACCCGCGCCTGACCGTCGCGCACTTCAAAACGGCGGCTGAGGCGCAGCCGGGCCTGCTCCTTCCAGGGGCGTTTGAAGAGGTAGTAGTCGGCCAGCAGCCGCTGGGGACTTAGCTGCAGCAGCACGTAGCCGTGGGCCCGCAGGTTGACCCACTTGAGGTGCGGGTTGATCATGCGCCTGTTTCCGGGCATGGATTTGTCGCGTTTGCTGGGCTTTCGAAAGCGTTTTTCGATGTAGCGGGCCACGATGTGGCCAAAAGGCCGGAAGGGCAGCAGATAAAGGGCAAATTCATCAAAATTCTGGGAGGTGATGCTGGGCGTCACAAACTCCACGGCTACGGCATTTTCTCCGGTTTGGGGGTTGTAGTCGCAGCCCCCGGGCGTGAGGGGGTAGTTCCAATCATCCACCGGCACCTCAAACACCAGGCTGGTGTGGAAGTCGCCGGTGAGAAACACCACATTGGGGATCTGCTGCTGACGCAAAAACCGGGTGATGAGCAGGCGCTCAGCGGGGTAGCCGTCCCAAATATCAAGCAGGCGGTCTTCCACCCGGCTGTGGATGTGCTTGCCATACAGGGGCGAAAAGAGCACCTGGTTGCCAATGAGTTTCCACCTGGCGGTAGATTGTTTCAGGCCGCTGAGCAGCCACTGCCGCTGGGCCGTGCCCAGCATGCTGCGCGAGGGGGCCGCCAGGCGGGCATCCGTAGCGTCGTAAATTTGCCGGTCGCGGCCCTCCAGGCGGGTATCCAGCATGAAGAGGTCGGCCAGCTTGCCAAAACTAATTTCCCGGTAAATTTTATCACCTGGCAGATGCCGTATGGGCATCCACTCAAAATACGCCCGCTTTGCGGCCTGCACCCGCCTGTGCCAGTTGTGCTGGGTACTGTCATTGCTGATGGAACCGTAGTGGTTGGCATTGTTGCTGGCCTCGTGGTCGTCCCATACCGTAATGAAAGGGTGCAGGCGGTGCGCCTCCTGCAGGTTGGTGTCCAGGCGATACTGGGCGTAGCGCTGCCGGTAGTCCTCCAGCTCAAACAGCTCCCGGGCGGGCAGGTGGTCGCGGGTTTTGCGTTTGATGGTGTAATAGGATTCGTAAATGTAATCGCCCAGGTGCACAATGGCATTGAGGTCTTTTTGGTGGGCCACGTGGCGGTAAGCGTGAAAATAGCCGTCTTCATAGTTGCTGCACGACATGATGGCCAGCCGCAAATGGGCCGGAGAACCCGCAGGCAGGGTGCGACTGCGGCCAATGGCAGAAGTTTCATCCCCGACCACAAAGCGGTAAAAATAATAGGTATCCGGCTTCAGGCCCGAAATATCTGCCTTTACCGTAAAGTCCTCACCTGGACTGGTGAGCACCTGGCCGTGCCGCACGATCCGGCCGAAGCTACTGTCCTCCGCCACGTAGTAATCCACCCGCAGAGGCTGCTGCCCGGGAGGGCTCAGGCGCGTCCAGATGATGAAACCATGCTGTACGGGATCCCCCGAGGCTACCCCATGCTGAAACAACTGGGCCATGGAGGGCCCTGGAATGGCAGCAGCCAGCAGCAGCAGCCACCCCTGCAGGAATACACCTGCGAATGCTTTCCTCTTCATAGCCACAAATATAGCGCATCCTGCCAAAGCCTGCATAGCACATTCAGTTTTCTTCTTTCAGCAGCAAGTACTTTGTAGATCAACACCCGCTTTCAGCCGGGCAGGCCCAAGCAGGCCGACAACCAGCAACCAGCTATTTGATATTTTTTTTGCAGATAAACTGCCGCTGTCCCTATCTTGAGGAACCCAACGGATCCAGCTTATCTCACAATGACAGAAATAGCCAACCCTAACAATCATTTTTTTTATGCAAATCATTGAATCTCCAAACGAGTACGATGCCGTAATTGTAGGCTCCGGTGCTGGCGGCGGCATGGCTGCCAACGTGCTGGCCAATTCGGGGCTCAAGGTGGCCGTGGTAGAGGCAGGCCCCTTCTTTGACCCCGCCGACCCCACTACCATGACTCAACTCAAATGGCCCTGGGAATCGCCCCGCAGGGGAGCCGGCAGCACCCGGCCCTTTGGCGACTTCGACATGGCCTACGGTGGCTGGGAAATTGAAGGCGAACCCTACACCACCAAGGACAACACACAGTTCAGGTGGTTTCGCTCCCGCATGCTGGGCGGCCGCACCAACCACTGGGGCAGGATTTCCCTGCGCTTTGGGCCCATCGACTTCAAGCACAAGGATGTGGACGGCATAGGCGATAACTGGCCCATCGGCTACGAAGATGTAAAACCCTATTACGACAAGCTCGACAAAATGATAGGGGTATTTGGCTCCAAAGAAAACCTGCCCAACGACCCCGACGGCTACTTTTTACCGGCTCCCAAGCCCCGCTTGCACGAGTTGTACTACATCAAGGCAGCCCGCAAGGTAGGCGTTACGGTTATTCCCGCCCGCCTGTCCATTCTCACCAAACGCCTCAACAACGACAGGGGGGTGTGCTTTTACTGCCAGCAGTGCAGCCGCTCCTGCCGCGTATATGCCGACTTCTCGGCCGGGAGCTGCCTCATTTTTCCCGCCCAAAAAAATGGTGGCCAGATCGACCTCTACAACAACTGCATGGTGAAGAATGTCACCACCGATGAAAACGGCAGGGCTACGGGCGTATCCTACATCAACAAAGAAGACCGGCAGGAGTACCAACTGCGGGGCCGTACGGTAGTGCTGGGCGCCTCGGCCTGCAGCACCGCCCGCATTTTGCTCAACTCCAAAAGCCGGCAGCACCCCAACGGCCTGGGCAACAGCAGCGGACTGGTGGGCAAATACCTGCACGACTCCACCGGCGCCAGCAGGTCGGCTTTCGTTCCCGCCCTGATGAACCGCAAAATGTACAATGAAGACGGCGTGGGGGGGATGCACGTGTATTCCCCCTGGTGG
>RFHT01000231.1 GCA_003696835.1 Bacteroidota bacterium | reverse complement strand
GGTTTTTTATTTGTTAAATATTTCAGATAAATTTCCAGCTAGTTCCATACCCTTCACAACTGATGCTGCCATGCAAACTTTTCTTCTCTACGGAGCAAACGGATATACCGGCCAGCTCATAGCCGAAATGGCCGGAGACTTTGGGCTGAAACCCGTACTGGCGGGCAGGTCGGCCGAAAAAATACGCCCACTGGCTGAGCGCCTGGGATGCGACTGCACCCTCTTCAGCCTGGACGATCAGCAGGCCATGGACCAGGCCCTGCAGCAGGTGCCGGTGGTGCTGCATGCCGCCGGGCCCTACAAGTTTACTGCCCGGCCCATGATGGAAGCCTGCCTGCGCACCGGCACCCATTACCTGGACAGCACCGGGGAGATAGAAGTATTCGAGCTGGGGCACAGCCTGGACGAAGCGGCCAGCAGGGCGGACATCATGCTCATGCCCGGTACGGGTTTTGACGTGGTACCCACCGACTGTATGGCCCTTTACCTCAAAAAGAAACTGCCCGATGCCACCCACCTCAGGCTGGCATTTACCAGCCTGGGCGGCGGTGTGTCGCACGGCACCGCTACCACCATGGCCGAAAACCTGGGCCAGGGAGGAGCTGTGCGAAAAGATGGGAAAATCGTGCCCGTGCCTTTGGGGCACCGGGCTTTTTGGGTGCCCTTTGGCGATACCCGCCGCTTTGTGATGGCCATTCCCTGGGGCGATGTATCCACCGCTTATTATTCCACCGGCATCCCCAATATAGAAACCTACATGGGCATTTCGCCCAAAGCCTACCGCTATGCCCGGATGCAGAAATACTTCAACTGGCTGCTGAAAACCCGCCTGGTGCGCAACATGCTGAAAAAACGCATAGACAAACGCCCACCTGGGCCTTCCCCGGAAGAACGCGCCTATGCCAGAAGCCTGGTGTGGGGCCAGGTGTCCAATGCAAAGGGCGACAAGCGGGAGGCCTGGATGGAAACGCCCGAAGGTTATACCCTCACCGCTATCACCAGCCTGCTCATTACCCGCAAGGTGCTCAACGGCCAGGCACCGGCAGGCTTCCAGACGCCGGCCAAAGCCTATGGAGAAGACCTCATACTGGAAGTAGAAGGCGTAAAGCGCCACGATCTTGAGCCCTCCGCCATTTCCACCAGCTGAGCCTCATACGGGGTCCACATCCACAATAATGCGAAGCGTTTTTTGTGGAGCCACCTCAAAATAGTGTTTGATGAGCTTATCCAATACGCTTCTTATCTTCTGGGTGGAGGTGTTTTTGCTCAGCTTGATTAGAAACTGCATGCGATATAGGTTGCGCACCCGGGCTACCAGGGTGTAGTCGGGGCCCAGCAGGTTGGCCCCAAAGTAGGGCTTAAGCAGGTTGAGCAGGCGCAGGGCTTCCTGTTCGATATAGCTTTTGTCCCTGTGCCGGAACTCAATGCGGATGAGCCGGGCATAGGGGGGGTAGCCGAGCTGTTGGCGGCTGGGAATTTCTTTGTGGAAAAACTCACTGTATGGATGTTCAATAGAGCGCAGCACCACATTGTCGGGCATGAGGCTTTGAATGAGCACCTGCCCCTTTTTGGTGCTGCGGCCGGCCCTGCCACTCACCTGTGTGAGCAGTTGGTAGGCATTTTCGTAAGCCCGGAAATCGGGAAACGTGAGCAGGTTGTCGGCATTGATGACCCCTACCAGCGTAACATTTTCAAAATCCAGGCCCTTGGACACCATCTGGGTGCCCACCAGAATATCGATTTGCTGGTTTTCAAAGCGGTTAATGATGTTTTGAAACGCCATTTTGGTGCGGGTGGTGTCCAGGTCCATGCGTTCTACCCGCGCTTCGGGAAAGACCTCCCTCACCGCTTCCTCGATTTTCTCCGTACCAATGCCGGCCCTTCGGAGGGTGTAGTTGCCGCACTGTGTGCAGGCATTGAGGTTGAAGTCGGTGTGGCCGCAGTAGTGGCAGCGCAGGTGTTTTTTCTCTTTGTGATAAGTGAGGCTAATGTCGCAGTTTACACATTCCGGCACGTGCCCGCAGGTTTCGCAAATCAGGTAGGGGGAGTATCCGCGGCGGTTTTGAAACAAAATGACCTGTTCGCCCCGTTTGAGCACTTCATCAATGCGTTGATAGAGGTAGGAAGAAAAAATGCTGTGCATGCTGCGTTTTTTGCGCTGTATGCGCATGTCCACAATTTCGATTTCGGGGGGATTGGCAGCCACGGCCCGCTTGTGCAGCTCTACGAGCAGGTATTTACCTTTGAGGGCATTTTGGTAGCTTTCAAATGAAGGCGTAGCGGAGCCCAGCACCACCGGACAATTTACGAGCTGGCCGTAATAGATGGCCAGGTCCCGGGCGTTGTAGCGGGGGGCCGGTTCGTGTTGTTTGAAGGAGTGGTCGTGCTCCTCATCCACCACGATGAGGCCCAGGTTTTCGAAGGGAAGAAAAATAGCCGAACGCACCCCAATGACTACCTGGTATTTGCGGCTACGCACCTTTTGGTAAATTTCTACCCGCTCATTGTCGTTGAAGCGGCTGTGGTAGATGCCCACCTGCTCGCCCAGTTCGCTCTTCACCCGGTCGATGATCTGCTTGGTCAGCGTAATTTCGGGCAGCAGGTAGAGCACCTGCCTGCCCTGGGCCAGGGCGTCCTTGATGAGCTCAATGTAGAGGTGGGTTTTGCCACTGCCCGTAATGCCGTGCAGCAGAATGGGCTTGCTCTGGCCCGAGGCGATGTGCTGCCGCATTTCGTCCAGCACCCTGAGTTGCTCTTCGTTATAGATAATTTCCTTGGTGTGCAGCTTGTAGCCATATAGCTCCAGCCGGTCGATCTGCACCTCCTCCTCTTCAATAAAGCCCTTTTTGATCAGGGCTTTTGCTACCTGTGAGCCAATGTTGAGCTCCTTGAGCGTCTCAGATTTTGGCACCGTTTTGCCCTTGTAGTACTCCGATACGATGCGCATGAGCAGGTTTTCCTGTGCGGTGGCATTTTTCGCCAAAGAATCAAAGGCTTCCCGCAACTTCTCTTCAGAGGTGTAGGCTTCGCTCAGCCTGAGGAATTTCTCGTACTTGGGCTTGTATTTGGTCTCTACCTTTTGGTAGAGTTTTACCAGGCCCCTGGCCTGCATGCTTTTCAGCCTGGGCGAGGGGTTGAGAATTTCCCATAACTTCGCTACCTCATTGAAGTTCATCACCGGCTGAATGCTCAGGGCTTCGAGCAGCTCAAACTCCTTATCGCTCAGCTCCAGCCCTTCCCAGTCCAGATCGTCCATCATCTCCACCCGCAGCGAGCTTTCCGGTTTGAGGCCGGCCGGTAGGGCGGCCTTGAACACCTCCCCGGGAGTACACATATAATAGTAGGCAATCCACTCAAACAGTTGTAGCTGAATTTCGTGCAGAATGGGGGCTTCGTCCAGGATTTCGTCTATGGGCTTG
>RFHT01000230.1 GCA_003696835.1 Bacteroidota bacterium | reverse complement strand
CCTTGAAAGCAAATCACACTCAACCCAAACCCTTCACCCCAAAAGCAAAAGACACAGTGAATGGCCTTCGCTGTGTCTCTTGCTGAAAACCCGCGCGGTAGCCGCCCGCAGGCAAAAAGGAGGACGTGCTAAAATTTTAGCACCTGCTTGAGAATTTTGGATTTTTCGCGGCTGCTGATGACCTCCTTGTCATTGCTCAAAATGATCTTGAAGCGGTTGCCAAACCAGATCACAATCTCCTTTACGTGCTTGAGTCCAATGATGCAGGACCTGTTTACACGGAAGAACTGGTCGGAGGGCAGCTTGCGCTCAAAGGTATCCAGGGTGTGATTGAGCAAATAAGATTTTTCTTTGGTGAATAATCTTACACTGCGCTCTTCCACCTCAATGCACACCACCTCGGAGTAATCCACCAGCTTGTAGCGGTCGCGTGTGGGAATGGGCACCTTGTTGGCAAAAGGCGTTTTGATCTCGTCGGCAATTTCAGACTTGAGAATTTCGGCTATCTTCTCTTTGTCGAGTCCCGTTCCCTGGTTGGCAGCCACCTTCTCAATGGCCGTGCGCAGGCGCTCTTCGTTGAAAGGTTTCAGCAGGTAGTCAAGGGCATTGAGTTCAAATGCCTTGATGGCGTGTTCGCTGTAAGCAGTGGCAAACACCACAGCCGGCATTTCGTCCAACTCAATGTTTTCTGCCACTTCCAGGCCATTCATACCCGGCATCTCTATGTCGAGAAACACCAGGTTGGGTTTTAGCGAATGAATGTGCTCAAGGGCGTCGAATCCATTTTCGGCTGCATGAATGAGCTCTACGGAGTCGATCTTTTTGAGGAGACGTTTCATTTTGTTGCGAGCCGGTAACTCATCGTCCGCAATCAGTACTCGAAACTTGGGCATGAGAATTTTTATTTAGCTTCTTAAAGATTGTGTTAATGTTTTATGAACTTTTAGTTATAACCGATAATCCCTAAAATTATTCAATTATCCGGCAAATATTATTCCTATTTTCCCCTCAGTATTACTCAGCTCATGTTGGGTACCTGCATAATGGGCACCCGCATGGTAACCAAGGTGCCGCTGCCGGTGTTTTCAAACTTCACCAGGTCCTTCAGATCGTAGATGTTTTCCAGGCGGGCAATGACATTGTTCAGGCCCGTACTCTGGTGTACCCTGCCCAGGTCAATGCCCGGGCCATTGTCATAGACCTCACACACCAGAAAATTATCTTCCTTGTAGGCCTGAATGGCCACCAGTCCCTTGTCCAGTATCTTGGCAATGCCGTGTTTGATGCAGTTTTCCACAAAGGTTTGTATCACAAAAGCCGGTATATCCACATCTTTCACTTCGGGATTTACATCTATTTGTATCTCCAGCCGGTCGCCAAAGCGAATTTTCTCCAGGTCGAGGTAAGTGGAAATCAGCTTGATTTCCTCGGACAGGCTTACAAAGTTTTCGCTGGACTTTTTGAGGGTATAGCGAAAAATAAAGGCCAGCTTTTCGATGGCTTCCTCGGCCAGGTCGGCCGATTCGTGCACCAGCTCAGTAAGGGAGTTGAGGGTGTTGAAGAGAAAATGCGGGTTGATTTGCGAACGCAAAGCCGTGAGGTTGGCTTCGTAGGTTTGCTGAATCAACTCTTTCTCCCGGTTGATGAGCTGCAGCACGTTCAGCGTGAGCTGGGTTTGCTGCACCAGCCGTGAAATCAGCTCCAGGTCGCTGAGGTTATACACCCCCCGTTTCTTTTTGCCCAGCATCAGCAGGGCATAGCTGTCTTCATTCACCGTGATGGGATACACCAGCGAATAACCCGATTTGAGTACCAGCTCTTCCAGTTCATCGTCCAGGCGGAAGGGGGCAATTTCCTTGTTTTTCGACCATACGGCCTGGTGGGCTTTGAGCTGCTGATAAATGCGCTCGTGGTTTTCGTGATAGCGCTTTTCGGCCATGCTGTCGGGTACATCGCCCTTCCACCACAGGTGCACGGTGTCGGCCCCAAAATACTCTACCAACTGGTCCACCAGGTCTTTGCGCAAGATTCGCGAGGAAGTATATTGGGGAATTTGGGCGATGAAGGAGTTGAAATGATTGCGCTTCTCCTGCTGAGAGGAGACAAAATAGCGGCTGAATTTGTTTTCATTGGCCAGGTACACCACCCGCATGAGGGTAATGGTGATGAGAAATACCACAATTTCCAGCAGCCTGCTGTAGGCATTGGGGGAGAGATAAACCGTAAACAGCTGGTTGATAAGCAGGTACAAAAAGATGGCCACCACAAAAAACACCAGGTACTGAAAGGTGCGCGTAACCACCACACTCACCTTGCCAAACTGTAACTGCAAAAAGGTAGAGTTGAAGAGCGGGAAAAATTGCAAAAACGTAAATAGCAGCAGCACCCGCTCCGGCTCTATCCAGTCTATTTGCTCCTGAAACACATAGTAGGCAGCCGTAACCAACGAGAGCACCCCTATGCTGAGGATGCCCAGCAACTGGCGGGCCGACTTGCCCTTGTAGCTGCCGGCCACGTACAGCAGCAGCGCACCCGCTAGGTGGTAGAAGAAAAACAGGTAGCTGAAATTTTCCAGCAGGTCGTGAAAAAACTTCAGCTGATGTTTCACAAAAATGATGTCGGCGCTGAGGTAGAGCCAAAATATGGACACTCCCACTGAGGGAAGCACTGAAAGGAAATTGGAGATGCCGGATTTGTAGTAGAAATAGCTGATGGTATAGGTGAAGAGCAGCAACATGTAGGCCCATATATACCCCTTCTCAAACTGCACATCCGCCTCGTCCAGCAGGCTGTTGTCCACGATGAGGTAGAGAGAGTGAAAGGCCTGCAGGCTCAAAAACAGCAGTGCACTGGCCACCACACACAGCAAGGGCAGGTAGTCCCGCCAGTTGCCCCGTATGAGGGGGAAGAGAATGGCCAGCATCACAAAAGAAATAAAGGCCCCTATGGCCACCAGCCAGATAGATACCCGCCACCAGCCGCCGTATTCGTTGAAGGAGAAGCCCAGCCGGAAGCCATTGCTGAAGCTCAATTCCTCCTGCGAGCTGGTATTGCTTACCGGGCTGGGCCGGTCCACAATATACGTAAAGGCGCGCCCCGGCGGGGCCGCCTTACTGATCTTGTCCACGGTTTCAGCACTGCCTATAGGGGGACTTTCCCGCCGTATTTCCAGCAGGCGATCCCCCACCTGTGGCAGGTCGGTGTATTCCTTCCTTTTATATGATGGCAATGGATGTACCCTCACAGCCTTTACCCCTTCAGGCGTATCCTCCCAGCTTACCCAGTCATTCCCCTCAAAATCCGACTTGATTTCTTCACCCGTATGCAGCGAGGCAATATGGGCCAGCCGCTGGTGAAACACGTAGGTAAGAACTCCTAAGCCCAGATAAAACACACCGAGGATCACATACCATACCTTACCTTTTTTCGCCATGAATAATTACGTTTTCCTCAAATAATCTAGCACTTTATATTTATTAATACAAAAGTGTGCCAAAAGTTAAACATGTGCGTGATATACATTGTGCTGAAGAAGCCGGGCCAATGGACAGGTGTTCAAATCATTGGACCAATATATGGTACCGTATTGTTGAGCCCGGGGTAGGTACCCTTTTGCAGCTCTCCCATCGTACTGGCTTGATATACAGCAAGTATAACAACATTATAACGTGAATCTTGTTCGCAAATGTACAGATGGTCAGTATTCCTGCCGGAATGGTAGAATGTAGAGTTTGAGCAGCAAGGGTATTTTGGCAAACCGTAATTGACACATTTTTGTATAAAATGATTTTTCAACCAGCCGGATGGCAGGTTTACAACCCAAATAAAAAGGTTTTGCTGAATAAAACAACAATCCCCGGAGCCCAATTGCGGCCTGGTCTTGCAGGCGCGCCCGGATGGAGCTGCCCTTGCCTCCTATATGGGCAGACCGAAGCTTGAAAAAATATGAGGAAAACTGGCGCAGGTGCCGGGAAGATGAATCGAATAACCGTAGGAGGGGATGGGCTACTGTAGCAAAGCCTGGAACAAAAAAAAACTAGGGGACTCCAACCTGCCTAAACAGATGAGTCAACCCTAGCCCTTGCTCTTGTAATCCAGGATTATCGCCCTTTCGAGTACAATAATAGTAAAAATCTTACATACGATGCAAGTAAAATGTGCGAACGGTAAAAAAATAAGCTTGAATGGTGAAGGTGAGATAAATAGAATAATGGGATATACTATAATTTTAAAAAGGTAATAACATGTATGATTCTATTGGATATTTTTATTATAAAATATTGATATACAAGTATATAT
>RFHT01000229.1 GCA_003696835.1 Bacteroidota bacterium | reverse complement strand
GCATGCACGTTGTTGTAGAGACATTGCATGCACGTTGTTGTAGAGACATTGCATGCACGTTGTTGTAGAGACATTGCATGCAATGTCTCTACAATGTGCATGCAATGCATCTACATGATGCCCCAATCGTGCAGGACCTGCTGTGTATGGCTGCCGGCTTTGGGGGCTGGGGCGGGCCGGTCGCAGGGGGTGCGGCTAAAGCGCGGAGCCGGGGCTGGCTGTAGCATGCCGTCCACCTCTACGTAGGTATTGCGGGCGGCGTGGTGGGGGTGCTGCGGGGCTTCCTGCAGCTCCAGCACGGGGGCAAAGCACACATCCGTTCCCTCCAGCAGGGCACACCATTCGTCCCGGGTT
Source organism: Bacteroidota bacterium (assembly GCA_003696835.1). Taxonomy (GTDB): domain Bacteria; phylum Bacteroidota; class Bacteroidia; order J057; family J057; genus J057. The sequence continues at coordinate 6,440 of RFHT01000229.1, read as the reverse complement.
TTCTGGCTAAAAACGGCCTGCAGGGCGGCTTTTTGCTCCGGCCATTTACGGGGGTCGTGCTGTACCCCAAAGAGCTGGGGGTCCAGTTGGGCCTTTTGCAGCAGCAGGGCATAAAACTGGGGCTCAATGGCGCCAATGGCAATGAATTTGCCGTCTTTGGTTTGGTAGGTGTTGTAAAAATGGGCACCGCCATCGAGGAAGTTGCTTTCGCGTCGGGCCTGCCACAGGCCCATGGCCTGCAGGGCGTGAAAGAGCGACATGAGCAGGGCGGTGCCGTCGGTCATGGCAGCATCTACCACCTGCCCTTTGCCCGACTTTTGGGCTTCGAGCAGGGCGGCCAGCATGCCACAGAGCAGCAGCATGGCGCCGCCGCCGTAGTCGCCCAGCAGGTTGAGGGGAGGCAGGGGCTTTTCGCGGGTGCCGATGGCGTGCAGGGCACCTGTGAGGGCGATGTAGTTGATGTCGTGGCCCGCTGCGCGGGCCAGGGGGCCATGCTGCCCCCAGCCGGTGATGCGGCCATACACCAGGCGGGGGTTGCGCTGCAGGCACACCTCCGGCCCGGCGCCCAGGCGCTCCATCACGCCGGGGCGAAAGCCCTCAAAGAGGGCATCGGCTTTTTCGAGCAGCTTCAGCAGCAGCTCCAGATCGGCGGGCTGCTTGAGGTCCAGGGTGATGGAGCGCTTGCCCCTGCGATGGACGTCGGGAGTGGGCAGGCCGCCAGTTTTGCGCTCTACCATTACCACCTCTGCGCCCATATCGGCCAGCATCATGCCAGCCAGGGGGCCCGGCCCCAGGCCGGCCATTTCAATGATTTTCAGTCCTTGTAAGGGTCCCATTACAGCTTGTGGTTTATTGCTGCCCCTCAGACAGGGGCCTCAGTCGGATGCAATTTTGCGGATCATGGCGTCAAATTCTGCGAAAGCAGTCCTCAATACATGGGCATCTAACAATTCCAGCAAGGCCGTTCCATGCTTTACCTTGTGGTAAGTTCCTTTTTGGGTGTCTTTGGTCATTCTCTTTAATAATGTGGCAGGATCAGCGATGTTTTGAGGAGGAGCCTTGGGCAAACTGGCTGAAATGGGTTTATTGTAATACGCATCTAAAATGGCAGGCTGTGAAATAAACCAGGCTTCCATTTCCTGAATCATGAAAAATACCATGTCTTTATGGTGCAGCAAACCAGCCTGCTCCAGGCTTAGTTCTTTTTGAGTTTTCTCAGCATCCAGGTCAATTAATAGATAGCCCATTGGGCTCAGCTTGTTCTTTTTAAATTTTTTGATGGCCTGGCTTTTCCCATTTCCCATAATGATGCGGGGCATATTGCCCTTCAGAAGCTGCCTGAGCAATTTGTGAAACCCCTGTCTCAGGGTGCCGTTTGACCGGTCCTGGGTGCCCTCGATAAACAAAATCTTTCTATCCATATCCGCCAATTTGGAGTTACCATCTTTTGCCGCCAAGGTCGCCTTCCCGCCACATGGGTCCTGGATTGAGTTCATCATGCCAGGCCTGAAAATCGGAGGCTTTATAGGCTTTCACTATGCTGGTATTGGCTTCATCTTTTTCAAAAATGCGTAGGTTTTCAATCTCAAAACCATCAACCACCTCCTCCGAATGTGTTGCTACCAAAAAGGTGGTGTCCACAGCTGCCTCATTTATTCCCCTGGTAATGTTGTAGATCATATCGGGATGCAGGCCGATCTCGGGCTCGTCAATACATACCAATGCGCCCCTGTTTGGATTATACAAAATAGCCAACAAACACAGGTACCTGATGGTACCATCCGAAACGTGGGTAATGTGAATAGCACTATTCAGATGGTTCTCATCCAGCATGAGCTCAAAAATCCCGGAGCCCAGAAAATTGAAGTCAAACCCTTTGAACATTTCGTTTACATCCTGAAGCTTTTGCTGTATGATACGAAAGTGCTTCTTATCATTGATTTTGATGGTATTCAATATTTGGGGCAAGTTGCCCCCATCAGGCAGTAGTTTTTTGGCTGCCGAAGTAGCACTCATCCCTTTCCTCAGCTTGCTGTTTTCGGTAGTATCGAAATAAGTATAAACGGCAATATCCCGTATCGCCTTTTTTATAGTAACCAATGGCAGGTAGCGGTCTTTGTCAAACTCAGAAATTTTTGAAAGTGCTAACTCCTGCGGGTTATAATCATCATAGACAATGGGCGGAATATCGCCCGACTCCTGCCTTTCCCTCACTTTTCCGCTGCCATTAATAAAGTCGAGATAGACATATCCAGAGGCTGTACTTATTTTTTCGCTGATGTAGTAATTGTCAGTGGCTGGTTTTTTGATGATAACAATTTTATAAACAATGTCTTCTCTGAAGGTCATGCTGCCATTTCCATACCTGGAAAGCACCGCACCATTTAAGCGATATTCAATCCCGATTGAGTGCCTGAAATCGCCTTCATGCTCTGTTTTACAATATATGTTGTCAAAACCGCCCCACTTGTCTATGATCAGTTCTCTCAAAGCTGAGTCATCTGCGTTTCCTTCTACTCCAACTTTTAGCAAGTTGATTGCCTTAAACAAATTGGATTTACCCGACCCATTTACCCCAATGAGAATATTCGCTGCGGGGTTCAACTCAATCTCCTCATCCCTGAAACTAAAAAAATTGGTCAGTTTGATTGATTTAATCATGTATGCATTTTGGTGGAAAAATAACGAATTTATTGATTCTTTCTACCCCCTCCACAATCAAACAGCCTGCCATCAAAGAAAAACCACTCCCCGGCGCCGATGGCGGCCCCTTTACACCAGGCCGGCCTGACGCATCTCATCTTTGAGGGCGGGCAGGCGGGCGCTGTACATCTGCTGCACCAACTGCTGAAAGTCGGCTTGCATGGAGGTGATTTTTTTCATCTCGACCAGGTGCCGGCAGGCCCGCTGGTAATTGCTCCTGCCGCGAAATTCTACATAACTCAATGCCTTGCTTTTCAGCAGCTGAAAACAATAGCGGGGATATACGTTGAGAATGGGCCGCAGGTAAGGGATGAGGTCCCATGCCGAGTCCTGGTCTTCCTTTGCATACTCCAGCAATTCCTCATAACGCCCTTCCTCCTCCATTATGGCGATGTAGTAGTGGGGGTTCTCGGCACGCTGCTGCTGGATGAAGGCTTGGATGTCGAACAGCTGGGGGTATTGCTTCAACTCTTTGTAGGATGCCAAATCCTGGTGCTTATGCGCCATTTCTGTCAGGAGTTGCACGTAGAGTGCGGGGTCCATTTCGTAGGTGATGAGGGAAAACAAGGGTTCCAGCAGCTTTTCGGGCCAGTTTTGGTACGCTTCCTGTGCCAGCTCCAGCAAGGGTTCTTCCTCCTCCTGCTGCTGGTAGTACTGCATCAGTTGCAGGGCCACCTCCATGCGCTCAGGGGCGAAGCGCCTGGCCGTTTTCAGCCATAGGTCGGGTGCATTCAGCAGGCGGGCAATGTGCAGCATGAGCACGGCCAGGCCCGGATGCTGGAGGCTGTAGCCTTCCAGCTGTACCCTGGCAGCCTGGGCGGTGGCTTCGTCTGTAACCAGCAACATCAGCAGGGGCTCAAAACGCTCCAACTCGTAGCGTATGGCCGCCCCCCGGCCCGCAGAGCGGGCGGGATGCTCGTAGCGGGACCAGCGGGCAAAAAGTGTGGCCATGATGGCGCTGGCCGCCGAAGGCGGTAGTACCTGTTGTTCTATGTGCTGCTCAAACTCTTGCAGAATTGCTTCAAAAGCCAGCTCTTTGGTTTCCTCTGCCACATCACTGAAATAGTCTTCCCATTCAGATACATCGCAGAGTTGCAGGCCTTCGTACACGCCCAGCAGCAGACGAAAGGCATCCACCCACTCAGCCTGGCTCAGGCATTGCTCTATATGCAGGGTATAGGGATTGAGTTCCTCCTCCACCAGGTCTTGCAGGGCATCCTCTTCCCAGCCTCCTCCGTACAGGTTATCGTAGCGGTCTTCGTGCTGAAAGGCAAAGTCGTTTATGCTGTCGAAGGTCACTTCCAGGGCGTTGAGCATATCGGTCACCTCATCCCGTATGTGTTCTATCTGTACTTTGGCGGGCTGTTCTTTTTGGTTTTGCAAAAACTGAACAAACTGCAGCCGCAGGGATTCGTTTTTGCGCAACATCTGCTGCAAGAAGGCTTCTTTCTGGGCCGGGTGGGCATGGGGGTAAATGGAAGCAAAAAATTCCCCCGCCTCCGGAGCCTGCTTTTGTAATTCAGTTGCCCCCGTTTCGGTGTATTCTCCCGCTGTAATGGCCAACCCCGCAGCTACGATGTGTTTGCAAATTCCGCCATAATCATACGGACAAGAGCAGGTGGCATGCAATTCATCACCGGAAAGGTCTATCCATACTTGGTAGAGGTAGCTACCCTGCACCCTGGCCTGGTAGCTATCTCCCTGTTTTTCTACTTGCTCCACGGCCCCGTAAGCGTAGAGGTCTTTCCCCTTTTCATAGCTTTGGGTCGTGGCCAATTCTTTGAGCAGTTGGTGGGTGAGTTGCCTATTATGGTGAGGTAATGGCGGTGATGAATAGCCACATCCTGTTCATTCGTACATGCCCTGGGGGCATGGGCCTCAAATTCAAGCCCAGCAGGGAAATAGCCATTCGAAAGCTAGTTTGTTTGAGTATTACTCGTAAATTTATCTGATATTTGTTAAAAACTTCAAACCTTACTCATGGAAAAGTTGATTTTATTTCTCAGTATAGCTCTGACCCTGGGCCTGCTGGCATGCCAGAACGGGCAGCAGCCAGACAATTTCCAGCAACAGGCCGTTGAGCTGGCCCACAAGTACATCATCACTGATGGGCACATCTATGTGCCCTACCGGCTGCGGCAACAGTACCTGAACGACCCGGCCAAGATAGACGACGTGTCGCGCCGCACCGAGGGCGGCGACTTTGACTACGAGCGGGCCAAAGCCGGTGGGCTGGATGCACCCTTTATGTCCATTTATGTGCCTTCTATGTACCAGCGGCTGGGAGGCGCCAAGCGCATAGCCGACACCCTCATCAACATGGTGGTGGAGCTGGCCACTACCCACCCCGACAAATTCGCCCTGGCATTTTCTCCCAACGACATACGCCGCCATTTTGAAAAAGGCATCATCTCTCTGCCCATGGGCATGGAAAACGGCGCCCCCATAGAAGAAAGCCTGGACAATGTGGCCTACTTTCACCAAAGGGGCATACGCTACATTACGCTCACCCACGGCAAAGACAACCAGATTTGCGACTCTTCCTACGATACCACCCGCACCCACAACGGCCTCAGTCCCTTTGGCGAGCGCGTGGTGCAAGAAATGAACCGCGTGGGCATTATGGTGGATATTTCGCATGTGTCGGACAGTGCCTTTTACGACGTGATGAAGATCACCCGCGCGCCGGTGATCGCTTCGCATTCCTCCCTGCGTTACTTCACTCCGGGCTTTGAGCGCAACATGAACGACGACATGCTGCTGGCTCTGCGCGATAATGGCGGAGTGATCATGATCAATTTTGGCTCTTCCTTTATCGACAGCACCTTCCAGCGCAAAAGCGAAGAAATGCGCGCCCACCTCACCCAGTGGATGCAGGAGCACAAACTGGGAATGGGCGACCCCGAAACCCGCGCCTACATGCAAGAGTACCGCGAAAAACACCTTCAGTTTCCCACGGTGGAGGACGTGGCCAACCACATCGACCGCGTGGTGCAGCTCATTGGCATCGACCACGTGGGCTTCGGCTCCGACTTCGACGGCGTAGGCCCCACCCTGCCACAGGGGCTGGAAGACGTATCCTGCTACCCCAACCTCATACGGGTGCTGCTGGAGCGGGGCTACAGCGAAGCCGACATCGAAAAAATCTGCTACAAAAACCTCTTCCGCGTATGGGAAGCGGTGGAAGCTGTGGCCGCCCAACAGCAAAGCCAGGATGCAGGCTAAAGTTAGTCGTCTCCCTTTGCCGGCTGGGGGAGCAATTGTTCACCCCAGCTATTCCGATGCTAAATCGGGAGCGCGGGTGGGAAGAGGCTTTGGCGTGCGAAGCACGCCAATATGAACTGCCCGCAGCAGTTTGCAACTGCTGTGGGTATATCGCCCACCCCAGTTATCCCGGTGTTAAACCGGGAGGGCGGGCGGGTGGGGAGGCTTTGGCGTGCTGCGCACGCCAAAATGAACGGCCCGCAGCAGTTTGCAACTGCTGCGGAAATAGTAATAGGGTTTGTAACCCACAGCGAGGCCTAAGGAATCCAAATTGGTTTGACCTCAATCAATCCCTTCATGCCTGCATATACACGGGCACTGGAATGGCGATAATGCCAGGCCTCATCTACAATACCTGCTTTCACTGGATTGAGATGTATATATTCTATCTTTTGCCGAATGACACCTGCGCTATATAGCGGGATCTGATGATTTTGCTGTTGCCAAAACTGATGGTTTTGCCCATCCGGATG
>RFHT01000228.1 GCA_003696835.1 Bacteroidota bacterium | reverse complement strand
TTAATATATATAAAAAATATTGTTTATAAACTGGCATTTGGTTTGTGGTTGATAAACAGACATTTCTCTTTACTTCCCTTGTAGTATTTCTGATTCAATTCCGTCAAAAAATCGACTGTTATCAGGTCGAGTAGCTCTTTGTTGCTCCCGAATTAGCTTTTTCTCCCATTGTTTCTGCATCCGGCTGGTAAGGTCTTGGATAAAAAAGGCGACACAGAACTGTTGTCAGGATGTAAAGCAAACAAAAAAGGAAAGGCTGAATCGGGCCAAATTAATTTAAGGACAAGCTAACGATCGAAGCAATAATTACTCAAAAAAAAGAAGCAATGATGCACCATTCCTCCAGAAATTCTCTCATTCTTTTCTTCTGTATGTTATGCATTGGGCTGGTGGGCATACAGCCGGCAAGTGCCCAGCCCGGCGACTGGCAGGCCGTAACGGGCGCCAGTGGCGCCCCGGGCGAACGACACGAAAACGGCTTTGTGCAGGTTGGCGACAAGTTTATTCTGGTTGGTGGCCGTAACAGTGAGTGGAAGCTCACAGAGCACTACGACTTTGCCACCAATACCTGGACGCAGGGGTCGTTTCACCCCATGCGCATGCACCACATTCAGGCCGTAGAAATCGATGGCCTGGTATATATCGTTGGGGCCATGACGGGCGATTTTCCCAACGAGACCCCCATCGGCAATGTGTATGTATATGACCCCCTCACCACCAAGTGGTTTCAGGGAGCTGCCATCCCTGCAGCCAGGCAGCGCGGCTCCATGGGAGCGGTGGTCTATAACAAGAAAATTTACGTGATAGGCGGACTGACCGACGGGCACAATTCCGGCCACGTACCTTATACAGATGTGTATGACCCCTATACCAATACCTGGACGACGCTGGCCGATGCCCCCCGCGCACGCGACCACTTCAATGCGGTGCTGGTGGGCGATCAGATTTATTGTATTGGCGGCCGGCGCTCCAAGCACAATACCACGGGCCTGAACAGCGACATGGAAACCCTGGTGGATGTGTATGACATTCTCACCGACACCTGGGCCACCCTGGCTGCGCCCCTGCCCACCGCCCGCGCAGGCGCCTCTACGGCTGCCATTGGCAACCAGGTATTTATATTTGGAGGAGAAAGCATGACCTCCGGTGCACACAAAGAAACCGAGGTGCTGGACATTGTATCCAAGACCTGGACCACTGCCTGGGACACCCTCACTGCCCCCCGCCACGGCACCCAGGCCATTGTGAACAATGGCGTGATTTATACTGCGGCCGGTTCCCGGGCCAATGCCATTGAGATTGTTTATCTGGACACTGCCTTTATGGAGAAGTTTTCTCCTACGGGCACCTTTGCTGCGCCTACGGGTACTCCTTATACCCCCAGCACCCTCACGGCAGCGGTGAGCAGCTATGATTTTGGCAATACCATTACGGGCACCACGGCATCCTATGTACTCACCCTCACCAACAGCGGTGGCAATGAGGCCATACTGTTGAGTGAGCTCAATATGAGCGGTACCGACTCCACGGATTTTGACTTTGGCGTGGCAGGCAATGATCCTTTCCAGCCCATTGCCATTGCTCCGGGAGGTTCGATAGATGTTACCCTCACTTTTTCTCCTACTGAGGCCAATGCCAAATCGGCCATTTTTACCTTTACTCATTCGGGCAGCAATGGCCCTCAGAGCATTACCCTTACTGGCACGGGCTGTGTGGGCATTCCCGGCGGCCCCAACGGAGCGTTCATAGAGAGCGGTGGCAGCCTGATGATGCAGGTGGAGTCCGAAATTCCCCAAACCGGCTCTGACTGGATGCAGGGTGTGGATGGCGCTACGGTTTATTACGAGTGGACGGGTTCCAACTTCTTTGTAACACCTCCGGCCGATACCATCCAATACGAATTTACCATCAATACACCGGGCATTTACCACGTAGTGATGCGCAGCCAGCAGTTTGACTTTGGCAGCCCCACTTCCGGTAACGATATGTGGATGCAGTTTCCCGATGCCGATGCGCGCAAGGTAAAAGGGTCCTTTCCCACCCCTACTGAAAACCTCCCCCTTACGGGCTGGTTCAAGGTCTATCAGGCCGATGTAACGGGCTGGAGCTGGTACACCTCGGCCGAGGAGTTCAACAATGTGGGCATTTACCTGGACATCCCCGTAGCAGGCACCTACCACATGTACATAGCCGGGCGTTCAACAGGATTTAAAGCCGACAAATTTGCCTTTTACACCTATCAGCAGGCGCTGAGCGATTCGGCCCTGGATGCCATGGCGGAGTCACCCCGCATTACGACCAACTGCTCCAAGGAGTGGTACGAAGATGCTGACAACGACAGCTTTGGCAACCCGGCCATGATACAGATTGCGGCCTCACAACCCGCGGGCTTTGTGGGCAACCCCGACGACTGCAATGATGCCGACGCCGCCATCAACCCCAATGCCGTGGAGCTCAATGACAACATAGACAACAACTGTAACGGACAGGTGGATGAAGGCTGGCAGGGCGTATGCCAAACCATCCGCATCAACTGCGGCAGCGATACGGCCTTTACCAATTCCCTGGGGCAGGTATTTCAGCCCGATGCATATTTTTCGGCTGCTACCTCCACCTACGGAGATGGGTCACTGGCCATTGCCAATACCACTGCCGACGGCATGTATCAGACCACCCGCTCTTCCAATGTAGATTTTGGCAGCTTTGCCTACAGCATACCGGTCATTAATGGCCCCTACACCGTCAACCTGCACTTTGCCGAAATCTTCTTCGGCGTGGGCGGCAATGGCGGAGGGGTAGGTACGCGCGTGTTTGATGTACAACTGGAAGGCGTAACCGAGCTGGCCTCCTTCGATATTCTGGGCGATCCCCAGTCGGGGGGCAATTCGGCTACGGCAGTGGTGAAGAGCTTTACCGTTACGGTCTATGACCAGAACATGGACATCTTTTTGACGGCTGCCCAGGGCGCCAACCGACCCAAAATTTCGGCCATAGAGCTGATCCCCCAGCAGGGCTGTGGGTCTGGTACACCTTTTCCCATAGAGCTGCTTTCGTTTGAAGCCCTTCGCCAGGGCGAAGAAGTGCGGCTGGATTGGTCCACCCTTACAGAGACCAACAATGCCCTGTTTAGTATTGAGCGCTCAGCTGATGGGGTGCAGTTCGAAGAGATCCTCAGCCAAAGTGGTGCAGGCACCAGCCAGGAAATCAGGCACTACTCTGCCGTGGATACCCGGCCTTTGTACGGACTGAACTACTACCGCCTCAAGCAGACCGATATAGACGGCAATTTCAGCTACTCCAATACCATTTTGGTCAACTTCTTCACCGACGAGCTGCGGGTATATCCCAACCCTGTGCAGGCCGGAAAAGGACTTACACTTGCCTTTGAACTGGCCGAAAAGAGCGTGGCGGAAGTAAGCCTGACCAATATGCTGGGCCAGCGCGTGGCTTTTGAACGGGTAAGCCTGGAAGCAGCTGCGCATGAGCATAGCCTGCAGTTGGGCGATCTGGCCCCCGGATACTACCTACTGAAGGTCAAGCTGGGATACAGAACGCTCATTCAAAAAATTGCGATAACAGAATAATACCATTTCTGGATGTGAATGGATGAAGGTAAGTGTCTCATGAGCACTTTTCATGAGACCTTACCTTTAAATATTGAACATTTCTAATAATTAATTTTACCAACTCATCAACAATCAGACGACATTACCAATCAAACAGTGAAGAAGCAAGTTTTACAGTATTTGTTACGGTTCAAACGAGGCATGATGCCAGCTATACAAATATTGAATAAATTACACTTATAAATTTGTATTTTTTGAAGGATACTGTAAAAAACCCCATATCAGCTACTTGAAGTAATCAACGATTGAATTATAAATATGTATGGCTAATAAAGCTAACAACGCGATGATGCAATTAATCCCTTACAGGCAAATTACTGCTCTCAGGCTTCTGTTTTTGTTGCTGGCAGGCGTGCTGGTAGCCCCTGCGGCCAGCGGCCAGACCCTCACGGGTTCTACCTCAGCGATAGACTACGGGTATGTGCCGGTAAATGGCACGGTTTCTCAGTTGGTAACCCTCACCAACACCAGCGCTACCGGCCCGCTAACGATCACGGAGGTTGCCTTTTTTGGCAGCGACTCCCTTGAGTTTGGCTATTTGTTCCCTGATCACAATCCCTTTACCTCCATTACGGTTCCCCCAAATGGTACAGTGGATGTGTATCTCAATTTCACTCCTGCGGCGGGAGGCGACCAAAATGCGATGGTGGAATTTGTTTATACCTCCTTTGTACCGGGTCCCAGTGTGTTTATCAACCTCACGGGAAATGGCTGTGCCAATTTCGACCCCGGCACGCCCGGCGACCCCTACGTGGAGTCTGGCGGAAAAATCACCATTGAGGTGGAGTCTCAGGCGCCCACCGACCAGTGGGTTTCTTATACCTATATGATGGGGGATACGACCCACATGAATATTGACACCATCACTACTCCCGACACGGTAATCTACGATACCAACGGTGTGGAAACGGCCCCTTACGACATGACCATTTACACCTGGGAAGGTAACAACAACACCGGCTGGACGGGCAGTGGGCATATTACCTACGCCTTTACCATCAACGATGTGTCTGAACCCTACCGGCTCTTGATGAGCTCGGACAACCACCCCGACAGCGTATCGACTGCGGCCAATGATGTATGGTTTTACTTCAATGACCCGGGCGTGGTGGTTCAACTGGAAGACCCCAACATGCCACTGCCCCCACCGCATGAAAATGTAACCGTGGTGCCGGTACAAAGTGAATGGTTCAAGGCCTTTAACAGCGTGGGGGGCTGGACCTGGTTTACCAATGGGGCAGTGAATAAAAACGGGGAATGGTTTGAAGGATTTACCAACATAGAGGTATATTTTCCTTCGCCCGGTACGTACAGCTTTACCATTGCAGGCAGGGCTACGGGCTTTAGCATAGACAAAATTGCACTCTGGCAAAACGGCTTCCCCGGTGGAAATGAACCCGAGTCTGGCACTGCACCTCCCCCACCCTGCCCCACCATTTGGTTTCAGGATGCCGATGGCGACGGCTACGGCAATGAGTTGGCCACGGCGGCCGCCATCAGCCAGCCGGGCGGATACGTGGACAACAGCCTGGACTGCGATGATAACGAGCCCACCACTCACCCATTTGCGCCGGAATTGGATGGCGACAACGTGGACAACAACTGTGATGGGTACGTAAACGAAGGTTTTGCTACTACGGAAGGCTGCCTCATGCTGCGCATCAATACCGGCAGTGAAGCCGCTACCTATACCACCCCTGGCGGGGAAGTATATGGGCTGGACCTGGGCTACACCAACAGCCCTACCAAGGATGACTACACGGGCTCAGCTCCTCCCATTGCCAACACCCCTTTCGACGCCCTTTACCACACCCAGCGCTCCACCATCCACTCGGCCGAAGACCCCATGGGTCCCGATACGCTCAACTACAACGTGAATGTAGGTGACCAGGGGCATTTTTTGGTAAAACTGCATTTTGCCGAAATGTTCTGGGATTTTACCGGCCAGCGCGTATTCGACATTGTGATGGAAGAAGGCACCGCCGGTCAGATCAGCATTGCAGGTTTTGACATACTGGCTCAAAGCGGTGGCGCCAAGCACAGTGCAGTAGTACTGTCGCAGGTGGTAACCATCAACGACAGCGTACTGAACCTCTCGCTGCGGCCCACGGCCAACAAACCGGTACTGGCCGGCCTGGAAATTCTTCCCCTCAGCGGCTGCGGCCAGGACGGGACGGTGTTTCCCGTAGAATGGCTGGGATTTGAAGCCGTGCGTGATGGTAATCGCATTGCCTTGAACTGGCAAACGGCCAATGAAGTCAACAATCAATTTTTTACCATAGAAAGAGCTACTGATGGCTTGCACTTTTCTACTCTCTCTCAGGTGGCTACCAAGGGGAACGGTAATCAGGTGCAAAGCTATCAGTTTCATGACGAGTCTCCCGTTCATGGGATGAATTACTACCGTATTAAGCAAACCGATGTAGATGGAAACTTCTCCTACTCTCAAACCGTAGAGGTTGCTTTCCTTAACACCTCGGTAACTGTCTTCCCTAACCCCCTTCGTAGTCATCAGGAACTGGTAGTAGCCTTTGATCTTCAGAATCGCGACCAAATCAGGCTGGAGCTGACCAACGCCCTGGGGCAAACACTTGCCCACCATGCAGCAACCTATGCTAGCGGTTCACACCGCTACACCTTCAGCTTCGACCAGCTTGGACAGGGCTACTACTTCCTGAAAATCATCTCCCAGGAAGGAACGCAAATTCGAAAAATTGCAGTCAGCGAATAAGAATCTGCGCGCTTTGGCACGTACTCGTTATGACAACCCCGCCTTTTGGCGGGGTTTTTTTGATATTGAAAAAATAAGTGATATTTTGAAACAAAATATGCGGCATGTGGAAGCACTTTTGGCGGCTTTTTGTTCAAAACAGCTGTTATGCCTGTGGCAGGGAGCTCACGCTGCAGGAGCGCTGTATTTGCCTGGGGTGTTTGTCTCAAATTCCGCCCACACAGCACGAGCAGGATTTTTGTGCAAATGAGTTGTACATGAAATTTGCGGGCAAGGTGCCATTGGCTGGGGCCTACAGCATGTTTTATTTTGAGAAAAAAGGTCGCCTTCAAAAGATCATGCAGCAGCTCAAATACGAGCGTGCTCCCCAAATCGGTATATTTTTGGGCGAACTGCTGGCTACCCGGCTGCAGGGAAGCCCTTTTTTGGAAGGAGTAGAAGCACTTATACCTGTACCCCTGCACAAGCGCAAACACATTCACCGGGGATACAACCAGTCGGAACGCATTGCCACGGGCATGAGCAAGGTACTGGGCATAAGTGTGGAGGCTAACTGCCTGGGCAGAAGGGTATTTACCCAAACCCAAACGGCCATGTCCAGGGATGAGCGGTGGGAGAATGTAAAGGCTGCCTTTGAAGTGCTCAAGCCACCGCAGGCAGCACATGTGCTGCTGATAGATGATGTGATCACTACCGGCGCCACACTGGAGGCCTGTATCCGCAGCCTGTTGGCTTGTGCCTCTCCTCCGGAGCGCATCAGTATAGCCAGTGTAGGGCTAGCCAAAAACATATAAACACCCTTATGAAAAAGCGACTTTCGTGCTCTCATGTTCTTCACCTCTCTGTATGCACAAGCTGGTTGATGCAGCTGGTATTTTTCATACCGGCTGCCTGGGCTCAGCCTTCCCGAGGGAATGAGGGCATGTGGATGCCGGAACAATTGGACGAATTATATGTCGATATGCGCCATGAAGGCCTGAGGCTTACCCAGCAGGCCATCTATGCGCCCGGACAGGAGGGCCTTTACCGTACAGTCCTTCGCCTCAACGGAGGCGAATGCAGCGCCAGCCTGGTTTCGTCCAATGGCTTAGTGCTCACCAACCACCATTGCCTGATAGAGGTACTGGAAGAGGCCGGCATGCGCGACTGGCCCCAGGGTTACTGGGCCACCTCTGCCTCGGAGGAGTTGCCGCTGTATGGGCTTACAGCTACCATGCTCCTCCGCAGCGAGGAGGTTACCAGCAAGGTCGTAGGGCCGGGATATGAGGACCGTGCGGGCATGGAAAGCCGCAAAGCCCAACTGATAGCCGAGGCAACGGAAGGCACAGACTACCTGGCAGAGATCAAATCCTTCTACGGGGGCAATGAGTTTCGCCTATTCGTGTATCGCGTCTTCAGGGATATAAGGCTGGCGGGGCTGCCGCCGCTTGAGCTGGCACGCTGGCAGGATGGGCCAGGAGCTCCCGACTGGCCCCGCTACCAGGCAGATTTTGCCTTTCTGAGGCTGTATGTGGGGCCCGACAGCAGCGCCGCCGAGTTTGACGAAACCAACATTCCGCTGCCCGCAGCTTCTTTTTTGCCCATTTCCACCACCCCTAAGCAGCAGGGAGATTTCGCCTTGGTGATGGGGTATCCGGGAAAAACCTTCCGCTATGCCAGTACGGCCGCCTTGCAGCATGTTGGGGCGGAGGAGATTCCCCTCAAAGCAGAAATACTGGAGCAGAAGGCTCATTGGATGGAACAGTTTCAGGGGGAACAACTGAAGCGGGATGCCCGCCTGGCCAGCCAATGGATGGACCTCTGGCGAAGTGCGCGCTACTACCGCAACCAGCTGCATCTGATCAGGCGGTTTGACATCATGGGCAAAAAGCAGGAACAGGAACTGGCTTTTCAGCAGTGGGTGTTGCAGCAGCCGGAGCGCAAGCAGCTATACGGGCATGTATTACCGGAATTGCAACAACTTTATGCAGATTTTAAAGATGAGGCCCGGTATGTGAACTTGTTGTATCGAAAGTTATTGGCAGCTGAGGCTGCCAGCCTCAGCCTGCCCTTCCTGCTGCGCCTCAAACCCGTCATGCATGCCACCGTTCATGAACGGACCATACAAATGGCTGCTGAAGAGTTAAACACCGACCTGGAAGCCCACTTTGAGCAATTTCACTATGAACAGGACCTCGAAATTTTTTACCGTGGTTTGCTGGCTTTTTATCAGGAGGTAAGTCCTCCGCTGCGCCCACCGGTTTTCAACGACATCATGGCCCATAAAAGCACCCGCAAGGGAAACACACCGGAGGAAAAGCTGCGACTATGGGTAGAATATGCCTATTCCCGCTCTTTGCTAACCCACCCGGAACAGGCCGCTTCCTTTGTCAAAGCCCCGGACCTGGAGCAAATCAGCCAAGACCCGCTTTTTGATTTCATGGATCAGTTGGTGGGGCATTACAGAAGCGAAATTGCGCTGGAGGAGGCGCGTTTCAGCTTCAGGCTGGAAGAGCTGGACCGACTTTACCAGCAGGGGCTTATGCTGATGGATGGAAAAAATCCCTATCCCGATGCCAATTCCACCTTGCGCATTTCCTATGGCAAGGTTGCCGGCTACGAGCCGCGCGATGCTGTCACCTACCTGGCATTCAGTCACCTGAGCGGCATGATACGGAGCAGCCATGCCCCCTTTTCCATTCCTCTCCCCATACAGCAAGCCTGGGAAAACCGCCTGACAGCCCGGGGTGAACAGCATGAAGAGCTCGTCGTTTGTTTTCTCACCAACCACGACATTTCTGCCGGCAACTCCGGCTCGCCCGTGCTCAATGGGCGAGGGGAGCTCATTGGGTGTGTATTTGACGCCAATGCCGAGGCAGCGGCAGGAGATTTTGCCTACGTGGCCGCTTACCAGCGGGCATTGTGTGTGGATATCCACTTTATTCTGTGGGTAACAGAATTATACGGGGGCAGGCGCCTGCTGGATGAAATGCTGATTCGGCCATAGGCTGAGGCTTCAATTGTAGGG
>RFHT01000227.1 GCA_003696835.1 Bacteroidota bacterium | reverse complement strand
CCTTTTCAAGGAGGAGTTGGAGGTGGTTAATACATTTCATTGAAAATGAGCAACTTACAACAATTGTTTTTTTCACCCTGAGGGTACTGAATAGTTACCAAAATATTATCCGTTTTCATGAAGAAAAAGGATTATTTGCGCCTGGCAAAATGGGGGGTTGTACTACTGGTGGTAATCGGGCTGGTGCTGATAGGGGTGGGAGGCCAAACCTACTGCCTGAGCTGCACCCGCCAGGCTTCGGGGGAGGTGCATGGTGTATTGCAGCGCTATTTTTTGGGGCTGTTTAAGACCAAAGAGCTGCAAATCCCGGCAGTAAGCGCCGCCCTGCTGAAAAGTGACTGCTCCGATGCCTGTGTGTACTGGCTGGAGCTCATGAGTGAAGGCAAAGGCGTGCGCCTTTCACCCCATGCGCGTTACCACAAGCGGCGGGTAGCACAAGATCAGCAACAGATTGAACAATTTCTCCTGCACCCTTCTTCCAAAAGCTTTGAGCAAAGTGGCCAGCCCAGTTGGCTGATGCTGTTTTGTGCCCTGCCTATGGTGGTGGTAGGCGGTTTATTGCTGCTGAAAAAACCTGGAAGCAGCAAGCCTGTGGGTTCGGCCTCATCGCCCTCAGTATGATGTGCATACAACCCTTTGCTGCCTGCCCGGCACTTTAGGACAGCAAAAACCCGGACAATTGCCGGTAAAAGCGTAACTTTGCCCCATTATTCAATCAAATAAATTGAAGCGTCTCGACTGGCTCATATTGAAATCGTATTTAGGCCCATTCATCATGAGCCTGTTCATCATCGTGTTTATCCTGGTGATGCAGTTCATGGCGCTGTACATGAACGAAATATTTGGCAAGGGCCTCAGCGGCTGGGTGCTGCTGCAGCTCTTTGGCTACGCAGCGGGGCGCATCGTCATTACGGCCATGCCGGTGGCCGTTCTGGCCGGCGCCCTCATGACCTACGGCAGCATGGGCGAACACTACGAGCTGGCTGCCATCAAATCCTGCGGTATCAGCCTGTTTAAGGCCATGCGCTCGGTGCTTGTATTTGCCTTCCTGCTTACGGCCTTTTCCTTCTGGTTTTCCTTTGATGTGGTGCCCAAAGCCAACCTGAAATTTTTCAGCCTGTACTACGATGTGCAGCGCAAAAAACCCAACGTAGCCATCAAGCCCGGCTATTTTTACTCCGATATTGACGGCTACGTGTTGCGGGTATCGGACAAAAACAACGAAACCGGCAAGCTGTACGATGTGGTGCTTTACAACCACACTGAAAACCGGGGCAATGTGGACGTCATACTGGCCGACTCGGCACGCACCTACCTCAACAAGCAGGAGAGTGCCCTGCACATGGTGATGTACAACGGCGCCCGCCACCAGGAATACAAGCCTGAGCAGGGCAAGCCCGACAAGTTCAGCCTGGGCCGCACCTACTTCGACTCCCTGTATTTTCGCTTCAGCCTGCAGGGCTTTGACCTCAGCCGCACCGATGAAAAACAGTTCCGCCATCAGATCATCTTGCCCCGTCGTGAGCTGGTGTCGGCCATGGACAGCCTCGTAGAGCTGAAAAGCCAGACCCGGGCCAAGTTTTTCGACCAGCTGAGCCGCTATACCCGCATTGATTCGGCATTTTTGGATTACCAGCCGGTGGATTCGCTGGCTAAAAACTCTCCGGTGGCCAACCTCTATATGGACGACGATTTTTTCACCTGCTTTCGCAATGAATACCCCGTGCAGGAGTACATTTCTACAGCCATCGTAGATGCCCGGGCTGTAAAGAGCTACATAGAGTTTATGCGAAAGAAAAAAGAGGACGAAGAAAAAACCCAGCGGAAATACGCCTACGAGTACTACGTGCGTCACAGCATTCCCATCAACTGCTTGTTGTTCATGCTCATAGGGGCCTCTCTGGGCGCAATTATTCGTAAGGGAGGGCTGGGTTTTCCCGCCATTATCTCTATTTTTCTGTTTGTGGTGTTTTACATCCTCATTACCTGGGGCAAAAAGCTGGCCCAGGAGGGCATACTGGACCCCCTGGTGGGCGCCGGCTTGCCGGTCATTGTCTTTGGTCCCATTGCGGCGGTACTCACCCTGCAGGCCACCCGCGATGCCAAATTGCTGGATGAAAGCTTCTGGCTCATGGTGCGCGACGGCATTTCGGAACGCCTGCGCGCTTGGAGGCGTAAAAACTTGTAAAACGACTTTGAAACGCATCAGCAGGTTCATATTAGCCTATTACCTCGGGCCTTTTGTGATGACACTGACCATTTTGGTGTTCATTCTTTCTCTGAAGTTTTTGGGCAATTACATAGAGGAACTTTCGGGCAAAAACCTGGACGGGGCGGTGATGCTGCAGCTCTTTGGGCATGCCTCCCTGCGCATGGCCATCCTATCCATGCCGCTGGCCCTGCTCAGCGCTTCCCTCATTACCTTTGGCAGCATGGGCGAACACTACGAGCTGGCAGCCCTCAAGTCCTGTGGCATCAGCCTGCTGCGCATCCTTAGGCCATTGTTTGCATTTTCCTGTCTCATGGCCCTGCTTTCATTCTGGCTCAGCTTTTACATTGTACCCAACAGCAACCGCGAACTGCTGAGCCTGCTTTACGATGCCTCCAAAACCAAGGCGGGTTTTGCCATCAAGCCGGGCATTTTTTACCGCGACATCGACAACTACAGCATTCGCATTGCCAGTAAAAACGAGCGCACCGGCATGCTCTACGAGCTGCGCATTGAAGATTTTTCCCAAAACCGCGCCCAGCCGGTGGTTACCCTGGCCGACTCGGGCCGTACCCATATCCTGCAGGATGGCCGCTACCTCCAGATGATGCTCTACAGCGGCGTAAGGCATGAAGATATTCAGGCAAGCTCCCCCAGCCTCCCTTATGGCAGGCTTTACTTCGACTCCCTTTCCTATCGCTTCGACCTCAGCGAATTTGCCTTCTCGCGTAGCGACAGCCGCCTGCGACACAGAAGCATTTTTCCCTTTCCCCAACTCTCACAGGCCATTGACAGCATGCAAAGACGGCTGGCATTGGAGGAAGCCCGCGTTTTTTCGCGCATGGGAAGGTACACAGGCATTGACTCCACCTTTTTTGCCGCACAATACGTGGCTGCTGCCGAAGCCTTTT
The DNA here is from genome assembly GCA_003696835.1 of Bacteroidota bacterium. Classification (GTDB taxonomy): domain Bacteria; phylum Bacteroidota; class Bacteroidia; order J057; family J057; genus J057. The sequence goes on along the minus strand of RFHT01000227.1, from coordinate 2,011 downwards.
CTCCCCAAAGTGTGGAGGAATGGTACACCCAGCCCGCCCTGCGCCAGCGGGCCATAGATGAAATACGTGCCCTGCAGCCCGAGCTGGAGTACTGGATGCAGTACAGCCGGCGCGAAAGGCAGCAAATACGGGAATACCAGCACGAATACTACAGCCGCATTGCCATGCCGCTTACCTGCATCGTATTTGCCCTCATGGGTGCTTCCCTGGGTGCCATTATCCGCAAGGGAGGCCTGGGCATGCCCGCTGTGGCTTCGGTGGGCTTTTTTGCCCTCTTTTACGGCCTCTTGTCTCAGGGCTGGAAACTGGCCAAATACGGCTGGGCAGACCCCTGGATAGGTGCCTTCCTGCCCTTGCTGGTGTTTACTCCTTTTACCCTCTATGTGGTGATGCAGGCAGCTGTGGATGCAAAAATTTTTGATGAAAGCAGCTGGCAAATGTGGAGCGACCGCCTGAGGCAATGGTTGAGAAAAAAATCGGATTAATCTCCCCTTTATGCTGCTTTCAGTTGACTCAAAAATGCGTGCAGTTGCTGCCTGCTCTGCTGTTTGTGCAGAGCCGAATCGAGGTAGTTGGAAATCACCTGCTCAAAGCGCGCATGGGGCAAAGCCGCAGCCAGGCGCTGACCCATCTCAAAGGGGTGTAGCGGATCATCGGTGCTGGCCATCAGCAGCACGGGGCACTGCACTTGCTGCAGATCCTCCATGCTGCTAAAAGGCGCATCCATGCTAAGCTGCCACAGCACCCGGGCAGCCTCCCTGGCCTGGGGGCGGCTAAACTGCCGCAGCAGTGACTGCCCGCAACCGGGAGACAAGTTTGCAAACTGCCGGAAAAGGCCGCTTTGCTCAAAAAAAGCTTTGCCCGCCCCGGGGCCCATTTCTTCGATCAGGTCGGCAATCAGCGGCAGAACTGCCAGGTTGGAAGGCAAGGGGCGATGTAGCCAGGCCGGCCGGTGCAGGATGAGCCCTTTTACCCGCTGCGGATGCCGCAGGGCCAGCCCCAGGCTGATGCCCGAACCCATAGAAATGCCGCCCGCCAGGACCTGCCCAATCTGTAGGTGGTCCAGCAGGGCGCGCACTACTTCCACATATTGCTCAAAACCCGGCTCAATGGCGCTGCCTTGTAGCAGACTTTGGCCGTGGCCGGGCATATCGGCCGCTATGAGGCGCCAGCCGGGCAGGCTGCCGGCCCACTCCAGGGGCTGACCTGAATGAGCTCCCAGTCCATGCGTGAGCAGCAGGGGGGCACCTTCGCCCTGTATCTGGTAAAAAATGGAGGTGTTGTGAAATGAAAAAAATGGCATAGCAGGCTGTTTGGCAGTAGGGAGCAAGTAAACAAAAAGTCAGTTATTTTTGAGGCTTTTTTCTGCAAAAGAGTAGTATATTGACTGCCCATTATGTAAACAATTCCAAACCTCATCAGCTATGATACGCTTGTATATCGTTTTGGCTACCACCTTGCTGAGCACGCAGCTGGTGCAGGGCCAGAACGTCAATACCCCCAACACCAACCAGCGCCCCCAGGTACAGGCCGTGCTGCTGCAAACACCCCCCAACATAGACGGCGAAGTGCTGCAGGATGAAGTGTGGCAGCAGGTACCCGCTTTTGGCGAGCTGTGGCAAAGCCGGCCACAGGCCGGGCAGCCCGCTTCTGAAAAAACCGACATCCGCCTGGCTTATACCCCCAGCACCCTGTACGTGGCGGTGGTGTGCTACGACAGCCAGCCCGACAAGCTGGTGGTGTCCGATGCCCGCCGCGACGCCCGCCTGGAAGACACCGACAGCTTTGTGTTTTTGCTCGATACTTACCACGATGGCCAAAACGGCTTCATCTTTGGTACCAACCCCATCGGCATTGAATACGATGCCCAGGTGAGCAACGAAGGCCAGGGCAACTTTAACCAGAATCGCCAGCAGGGAGGCATCATCGGGGGCTTCAACCTCAACTGGGATACTTCCTGGGAGGTCAAAACCCAAAAGGGAGATTACGGCTGGAGTGCCGAGTTTGCCAT
>RFHT01000226.1 GCA_003696835.1 Bacteroidota bacterium | reverse complement strand
TTGCCGCCAAAGAATACGATGAAGACCATTACCTCATCAAAACCGAAGTCATGCCCGATGGTAGAGTAAAGCTCATCCTCAAAGAAAAAGAAAGCGGCAGAATACTGGAGCGCATAGTAAGTGAATAAACATCCCTCAGCTTCTCCTGCCCGGAAGCGGTGAGCACCTTTCAACATTCATATACATAAGCATGCAAAACCACCTCAGCGGATTAATTGCAGCACCATTCACCCCTATGGGCCCCGACGGCAGCCTGCGTCCGGAGGGCATTCCGGCCCTTTGTACCTTTTTGGTGAACAATGGGGTAAAGGGCGCTTTCGTATGTGGCTCCACAGGCGAAGGCCCTTCCCTCACCCTGGAAGAAAAAAAACGCGTCATGGCCGCCTGGGCAGAGACAGCGCCTGCAGGCTTTGCCACCATCGCCCTGCTGGGCGGCGACTGCGCCCGCGATGCCCGCACCCTGATGCGGCACGCCCGCCAGTGCGGCATACAGGCGGCGGCCATTGTGGCCCCTGCCTACTTTCCCCTGGCCTCGGTAGAGGCGCTGGTGGACTACTGCATCGAAATTGCCGCTGCTGAGCCCGGCATGCCCGTGTATTACTACCACATTCCCGTACTGACAGGCGCCCATTTTTCCATGCGTACCTTTCTCGAATGCGCCCACGGACGCTTCCCCAATCTGGCCGGCATCAAATTTACCCACGAAGACCTCATGGATTTCAAAAGCTGTATGGACTTTGCAGCGGGCCGATACAACATATTGTGGGGAAGAGATGAGGTGTTGTTGGCCGCTCTCAGCATGGGGGCAAAAGGTGCCGTAGGAAGCACCTACAATTATGCCGCTCCCCTTTACCTGCGCCTCATTGCGGCTTTTGAAGCCGGCAAGCTGGATGAAGCAGCCCGCCTCCAACAACAGGCCATCGCCTTTATTCGCTTGCTGCAGCAGTATGGCATGGCAGCCGGCAAAGTATTCATGCAGTACGTGGGCATGGATTGCGGCACATTTCGGCCCCCTGTGCAAAACCTCTCCTCCGCCCAAAGCCGGGCCCTCACAGCTGCGCTGGATGCCATGAACTTCAGGGATTTTTGCAGCAGCATGGAGGAGGAGTAGCAGATAACAGATGATTGCCCTGGCAATCTCTACATGTTTTAGCCACGAACTTTACCCATCTTCTTGGTGCTTTTGGGCGACCTTTGTGGCAAACCAATGAGCAGCCCCAAAAAGAAGTTGGGCCAGCTTTCGGCAGACACCTTGGTTGGAAGCATTTCTTCCGAGGAAGGGAATGGGTTGAATCAAAAAAATTGCCGGGGTAAAGCAGCTACTGCTCCTCAGGAGGAGGTCTCCTTCCGGCGGCGGAACTTGCCTGCGAGCCACTTCAGCATCTGTTTTTGCTTGGCATAAAAGTAGTGGAATTTGCCAAAAATAAACGCATACCCCAGCAAGAGCACCTGATAGATGGGCGTAATGAGCAATATGTACATCAATACATAGCCAAAGGTGCCGCTTTGCATGCCCGTAAGGGGCATGATGTATTGAGGCAGCAGGGCAGCCGTGCTGCCCGTTACGGCAAATATGAGCAGAATGAGGGTGTAATCCCACCAGCTTTGTTTGGATTTTTGGGACATGGGGCCAATATCGGCATTTTCCCAACAAAAAAGGCACTCCTTGTGAAAGAAGTGCCCGGGGATGAGGTGGTAAGATAGTAAGTAGTATGTGTTGAAATGCTTTATTCCTGAGTTGTACAGCCTCCTGCATACCTGCTTCAAGCCTACTCACGGAAGAGGCCGTGGTCGCCGCGCAGGGCCACTTTGGCTTCGGCACCCAGCATCACAGCACTTTCGTCCGAAGCATTGAAGGTGCCCGTTTCCAGTACAATTTCACCGGAAATTTCCAGCTGGGAATTTTTGATCTGGTTGAAAACGGCCCGGTTTTCGAAGTGGCGCCCTGCCACGCACTGGCTGTAGTTGTCAAAGCGGCCGGCATTCACCAGCTTGTAGATGGTGATAAAGCGGGCATTGAGCGAATTGCTCGTCTGTGCGCCTGAATGGGCATAATAGCTGTTTACATGGAAGTTGGCAGAAATGCGGTTGTTGAACGTGCCGCTGTTATCTACCTGATTTACCAATATTTCGCCTTCATTGTCCAGCTCCCCACCCTTGCGGATGATGAGGTTGCCCTGGGCCGAGCTCATTTTTGCACCCAGCATCACCTTCATCTTGCCATTGATCTTGAGGTCGTAGCCAGTAAAATATACATCCGACATGATCACCACCTGGTCGCCGGCTGCAATTTCGGTGCCCGGGTAGCTGGGAAACCAATTGGCAGGATTTTCATAAAAATAATCCTCAGAAGCCAAAAAGTAATAGTCTTCAGCATGGGCAGAAAGTGAAACGAGCGCAAAGAGGAGGATATTGAAGATGATCTTTTTCATGTCGGGGTCAATCTTTTTTTAAGTTTCGTTTGTAATAGCTGTTTTGGATAATTTGTGTCTGCTGTTTTTTATTCAAATAAAGACAAAAGCTTACTGTCATCCCCGCAGCTTTTCAACCATTAGTCTCAAAGCGAGTGGGATTTCTAATTTCGTATGTTGTGAATTCGAGCTATTTCCTTATTTGATACACCTAATTAACGCAATATTTTGATAGCTAGTTTTTAACATTTCATCTTCAGGGAGAATTGCATGCTTATCCGTAGGTTTGCAGGGCTCAATGGTAGGAATGGTGGGGCTAAAAGATAGCAAAAAAGCAAGTTTGGCCCATAAGGGCAGCGAAATGTGGCAAAATGGGGCCGTTGGTGGAGCTTCAGCTGCCTGCGTATAAGCCAAAACGGGCCTTTTGCAACTTTCTCAAAGTTGTTTTATTGTTGGGCAAATAGCCATACCTTTGTTCCATGCGCATCGTTTTTATGGGCACGCCCGAATTTGCCGTGCCTTCCCTGCGGATCTTACACCAGGCAGGCTACGACATAGCCGCGGTGGTAACGGCAGCCGACAAGCCCGCCGGCAGGGGGCGCAAGCTGCGCCCCTCCGCCGTAAAAAGCTATGCCACCGCCCACCACATACCCGTGCTGCAGCCCCTAAAACTGCGCAAGCCGGACTTTCTGCACGCCCTGCAAGGCCTGCAGGCCGATCTCTTCGTGGTGGTGGCCTTTCGCATGCTGCCGCAGCAGGTGTGGAGCATGCCCCGCCTGGGCACCTTCAACCTGCATGCCTCGCTGCTGCCCGACTACCGCGGCGCGGCCCCCATCAACTGGGTCATCATCAATGGCGAAAGCCGCACCGGCCTCACCACCTTCCTCATCGACAAACACATAGATACCGGCAACATCTTGCTGCAAACCCCCATCGACATCCCCTTTCACTGGACGGCTGGCGACCTGCACGACCATTTGATGGAGGAAGGCGCCAGGCTGGTGCTCCAAACTGCCCGTGGGCTGGAGGCGGGCACCCTTACCCCCAAACCCCAGGACGAGCGCCTCTTCATCCACAAAGCGCCCAAGATTTTTAAGGAAGACTGCCACATCAACTGGCAGGCCCCGGCCCTGAGGGTGTACAACTTCATCAGGGGCTTGTCGCCTTACCCCACGGCCTGGACCACCCTCAACGGACAGGTGCTGAAACTTTTTCGCGCCACGATGGTAGAAGGTAATAAGCTGCTGCCGGCCGGCAGCCTCAGGCGGGGCCCCGAGGGCGAAAGCCTGCTGGTGGCTTGTCAAGATGCTTGGCTGCAAATAGAGGAGCTTCAACTGGAGGGAAAAAAGCGCATGCCCACCTCCCACTTTCTCAGAGGATACAAAGGGCCGCTCCAACAGCTTGGCGGGCCCGAACATGAACAGAACTAGTGTTAATATTGCATACATGATAAGATTCCGGTCAAAACACTACCCTCGCTCGCGCAACGGCATGCTCATCCTGCAGGAGCAGGCCATTTACTACTATGCCATCTTTTCTTTGGTAGTGATGGTGGGGGTCATGCTCAAAATCTATTTTGGCCATGATGTGCTGTGGTTTGGCGTTATTGGCTTTGCCCTGGCCATTGCCCTGGGCAACATGATGGCCTACATCAAACTGCATAAAAGCATAGCCGAAGTCTTTTTTGTACAGGACCATTTCTCCCTCATTTCGGTTTATGAAATCCTCTTTGGAAGCCAAAACCAGGCCTTCCCTCTGCGCTATGCCAACCCCCAGCGCGACGCCAACGGCATCAGTGTACATTACAACGACCAGATCATTTACCTCAAAGAAGAGGACTGGGAAGACTTTGACCTGATATGGGAGTGGTTTACCCAATCCCAGTCTCAGTCCATGTAGGCAGCTCCGGCCTGCCTCTTTCTGCCTTCATTTTGCCCCTATCATCCAATGGAAAACGACATTCCCCCTTTTCGAATCGGTTTTGGATACGACACGCACCGCCTGGTGACGGGGCGGAAGCTCATGCTGGGAGGCGTGGAAATTCCCTTTGAAAAAGGGCTGCTGGGCCATTCCGATGCCGATGTGCTGCTGCATGCTGTTTGCGATGCCCTGCTGGGAGCGCTCAACCTGCGCGACATTGGCTTCCATTTTCCCGATACCGACCCCCGCTACAAAAATGCCGATAGCAGGCTGCTACTGAAAGACACCTTTCAGCTGGTCAAACAAAAAGGCTACGCCCTGGTCAATATGGACGCCACCATCATTGCCGAGCAGCCCAAAATCAACCCCCACATTCCCGCCATGCAGCAGGTGATAGCCCCTCTGCTGGAAAGCCGGCCCGACTGCATCTCTATCAAGGCTACCACCCACGAGCGCACCGATGCCGTGGGCCAGGGGGAAAGCATGATTGCCCAGGCCGTGGTGCTGCTGTACCAGCGGCAAAATGAACGTACATGAGTTAGTTTGTGAGTGAAAATTTTGTAATTTCCCCTGCATGTTTACACGAGAATTTGAATGCCCTTCCTGTGGTGCCCCCATCAAACAAAACAAAGCCGGTAGTCGTACCCTTTGTTGTACCTACTGCGGGCAAACCAGCCACCTCAATGCCGACTCCCTGCAGGCTGTGGGCGAAAAACAGCTGCTCATCGATTATGGCTCCAAGCTCAGTGTGGGGCTGCAGGGCAAGTTTGAAGGACGCGACTTCCTCCTGCTGGGCCGTGTGCGCTTCGATTATGAAGACGGCTTCTGGGACGAATGGTACCTCACTTTTCTGGATGACGGCTCCGAGGCCTGGATACAGGAAGACGATGGCAGCTTTGTTTTTTTTGTAGAAGAAAAGAAGGTAAATACCCGCTTTCAGCTCCACCGCATCAAGGTGGGCACCTACAACGACATGCACGGCGAATGGGAGCCGGTATTTGTTACCGAAAAAAGCCGTGCCCGCATCCACGGAGGAGAAGGCGAACTGCCGTTCAAAATTATCCCCGGTGAGCAAGCCGACTTTTTCGACGGTATCTGGAAGGGGAAGGTGGTAAGTGTAGAATTGCTTCCTGCGGAGCAACTGCTGTTTGTGGGCAGGCTCATCAAACTCAAAGACTTGACATTAACCTAAATCTATATGTCTGCGGCCATCAAAACACAAGACCGTTTAGCCTCCGTCAAACAATTTAACTGCACCAACTGTGGGGCGGCCCTGGAAGTGCTCAACCCACGGGCAAGGGAAATTTCCTGCCAGTATTGCGGCTCCCTGCTGGACGTCACCTCTGAGGAGCACCAGATTCTGCGGGCATTGGTGCCGCCCAAAAAGCATCCGCCCATGTCGTTTATCAGGCTGGGGCAAACCGCCGTGATTGACGGGCAGCAGCACCAGGTCATTGCCCGCACCCGCTGGCGCATGAAATACAAAGAGTACTGGTACGAAGAGGGAGAGTCGGGTTACTCCGACGAGGTGTGGGTGTATGACGAATGGCTGCTGATGAACCAGGACTTCACCTACTTTTACCTGGTAGAAGACCGCGAAGGTTTTCATCAGGTGGAGGAAATTATTCCCGAAACGCCCTCGCTGCTCCCCAAAGACCGGCGCATGCGTTTTTACAACAATCAGCGCAAGCAAATTGTGCGGGAATACGGTCAGGCATCGGTCATTTTTTTTGAAGGAGAATCCAACTACCGCATACAGCTGGGCGATACCATCAAGTTTGCCATGTTTCAGGAGCGCCGCATCAAATACCAGGCGGAGTGGCGGCTCGACAAGCAGGGCGAAATCAAAGAAGTGGAGTTTTTTAAAGAGGTGCCCCTTTCCCGGCGCAAGGTGCAGGAGGCCTTCAGCAGCAATGCCGAGGTGCAGACACTTATGCAGCGGGAAGCCGACTGGAAATTTGTCTTTCGCGTGGCCCAGTTTACCTTTATCGCCCTGCTGCTCATGGCCATGTATAGCATGCTTTCCGACGGTACCCCCATTTTCAGCCAGGAGGTGCAGGCAGCCACCCTGGCCAATGACAATACGCAGGTGGTGGGTCCCATTGAAATTCCCGAAAAAGGGCTCTATTGCCTCAAAATTACAGCACTGGGCATGCCCGCCAATACTGAAATGAATGTAGGGGCCTACATCCTCAACCAGGACTCCGTGGCGGTGAATACCCTGGTGCAAAATTTTTACTACTACACGGGCACCGACTCAGACGGCACCTGGACCGAATCGGACAATGTGGTGAGCAAGGTCTTCCGGCTTTCGGGGGGAGGTACCTACTACCTGCAGCTCTACCTCGACAGCCAGTACACCAACATGGGCACCCTGCGCATTGAGCTGAACAAAGGCGTGTGGCTGACCCGTTATTTCATCATCGGACTCGTCATCTGCCTCATTCCTTTGATGGTATCCTGGCTGAAAAAAGGTTCGGCTTAAATGAGGCGGGGCATGGAGCCTGGAAAGAACAGCAGCATAACCGAAAAAAGACATGAGCGCATTTACTAAAATATTGATCACCTTGATGTTTGCAGCCTGGGGCGTACTCATATTTGCCGCAGCCCGTTCGGGCTGGGGCGTCAGTGGACTGGATAATCCCAAAACGCGTGCAGCCATTGAGCAAAACTGCCCCGACTATTACCGTACCAAAAGCGGCGACTGCCTGCGGCGAACCTTTCGCTCCTATTACCTCGTACATGGCATACGGGGCGGCGGATTTGGAGGAGGAAAATAGCTCATACTGATAACCATTTTGAACGCATCTGTACATGGCACTGACCAAAGCAAATAAATTCATTCATTTCAAGGACCTCATTCTGTACGAAGACGAGCACATTCTGCTCATCAACAAGCCCGTGGGCATGGCCAGTCTGGACGATAAAAGCACGCGTAACGTCAACCACCTGGCGCGGCTTTACCATCCGGAGCTGAAGCTTTGCCACCGGCTGGACAAAATGACCTCCGGGGTGCTGCTACTGGCCAAAGGCGGGGAGCATTACCGCAGCATCTCGCTGCAGTTTCAGCATCGGCAGGTACGCAAGTGTTACCACACCCTGGTGGCGGGTGTGCATCAGTTTGATGGCTACGAAATCAATCTGCCCTTGCTGGTGACCTCCAATAAAAAGGTGTATGTCAACAAGCAGGAGGGCAAAGCCTCCAAAACGCGGGTGTTTAGCCGGGAGCAGTTTCGCAACTACACCCTGCTACAATGCGAGCCTGTGAGCGGGCGCATGCATCAGATACGGGTGCACCTGGCCGCCATTCGATGCCCCATTGTGGGCGACCAGCTCTACGGCGGAGCGGATATTTATTTGTCCAAACTCAAGCGCAACTACAAATTCAGCATGCGCAAGGAAGAGCAACCCCTCAACCACGGCTACCTGCTGCATGCCCACAGCCTGGAATTTACCCACCCGGCCAGTGGCGAACAACTCAGTTTTACCGCTCCTTACCCCAAAAATTTTGAAGTGGTGCTGAAGGTGCTTCGCAAGTACAATGCTCCGGCAACGTGAGTTCCGGGGCGGCCAATAAGGCAGTAACGCCCCCACAAAAAAAGCACGGCAACAGCCGTGCTTTCAGCAAAAACTGGTGCTGCTAATTGAACGTGAGTTCGGGATAGCCTGAGGCATTTTTCTAATAAGCATCGTATTTCGGTGTTT
>RFHT01000225.1 GCA_003696835.1 Bacteroidota bacterium | reverse complement strand
CTTCTGTTCTGCTTGGCAAGCCCTCATTTGCCTGCTCCCAGTTGTCGCCCTCATCGGCAGAAATAAACACCCCCTCTTTGGTACCGGCCAGCAGCATGCCGTTTGGCAAAAATTCTATGGTGAAAACATATTCATCTTCCAAAGAGGTAGGTTGCCAGCTTCGGCCATAATTGGTGGAATAATAGACCCCTCCATCTAGCGCAAAGCCCTCAGCCCCAAACAGCTTGTCCCCGGCGGGGTTCATGTTAAACTCATGGAAATTTAAATGTACAATTCCCGTACTCAGCTCCCGCCAGTTGATTCCATCATTTTGAGAAAGCCAAACCCCAAAAAAATTGGCAAGTAGAATTTCTCCATTGGGCAAGACCGTGAGGGCGTCCACATCCTGATTGCCCAGCAAGGTGATACCTGCCGTTAGCTCCTCCCAATGTTGCCCTCCATCAGTAGAGCGATAAGCGCCTCTGTCGGTGCCCAAAAACAGATAGCCTTTTTCATTGGATGCTGCATGATACACAGCAGCCGAGTTGGGGCCTGGAAGAGGCACCCAGAAATCGCTTTGCGCCCGGCCCTCCCGGGGCAGGCAGCCAAAGCCTATAAGCACAAAAATCAACAGCTTTTTCATGGCAACCGTCTTTTAGGTGTTTGAAGTGGGCAAAAACACATTTTGCTCACACCATAAAGACGGGATAAAGGCGCACATTCTCATGCGGGCATACAGCTTCAGGAAGGATCCTGCTCAAAAAAGGCCTGTATGTCCTGTCTTACCTCTTCGGTGGACATGCGCCAGATGGGAATGGGGGACTGGCCGTGGGTCTGCTCCAGATTGAGCAGGTAGTCCTGCAAAGGGCGGAAGTTGCCGCTGGCAGCAACCCGGGAAAGCTGCTCGTGCAGGGCAAATGCCTGGGTAGGGCAAATTTCCATGGCGCGCACCACGTAGAGCCATACAAAGTCGTAAAAGGCCTTGCGTTCAATGGGGTTGAGGGGAAGTGGAGGGCCCACCTCCCTGCTGCGCACAATTTCCGCTATGCGCCCGGCCAGCTCTGAAGCAGGTAAGGAAATGCGGTTAAAGGAGTTGAACACATCCAGATAGACATCAATGTTGCTCATCTCCACCTCAGGTGGGCGGGTGTATTCCTGGGGTTTTTGGCGGTATTCTGTGATCAATTCATTCACTTCCTGGCGACTCATACCAATTTTTTCAGCAAAGGCCACACACAGCTGGTATTCGGCCGTTTCTATCTCTTCATCTACTACCATCATGAGCACAATATTGCGCAGGGCATAATAGCGTTCTTCCTCTCCATCAGGCACCATCAGCTCCATGTCGCGGTAATGGGTGTGTATGTGCTCTGCTTCTTCCTGGGTGAGGCCCAGGCTGCTAGCTGCATTTTCCAAAAAGATGGCTTCCTCTTCGCTGATTTCGCCGTCGGCAGCTGCCACAATGTACAAATTGCCGTATATGGCCATTTTTTTCAGTCGCTCTTCCTGTTTGTTCTGGTAATAAGCAATGTGCTCATCCACATACTCCGACGAGATGTTCATCCGCTCGGCCAGCAGCATACAGCCTTTATACTCGGTTTCACTGATTTGGCCGTCGCTGATCATCATGAGAATGACCATTCTGAGTTCGCGAAGGCGTTCTTCTTCATCCTCGGGAATGATAAAATCCAGGTAGGGAGCCCGAATGATCCGCATCCAGAATTCAGTAGGGGGCAGGCCCAGGGCCAGGGCCATATCGGCTAGCAACGACATCACCCCCTCATTAATTTTTCCGTCGGCGCAAGCAATTACACAGAGGTTCTGGAAGGTGGCAAGATTGCGTTGCAGTTCGGACATACCGGGCAGGCTTGGCAGGTTAAGGCGCAAAGTTAGGAATATTCGATACAAGCTGCAAGTAATGGCCAGGGCAGGACAGGGAAATTTATTAGAAGGTTGAATTTTCCAAATTTCGTTTCTTCCCTCACTCACTTCAAAATCAGCCTGAAAGTATGACTGGCATGTCCGTCCTGTATTCGTAGCAAATACACTCCCCTACGCAGTTGGCGCAAGTCCTGCCGCTGCTGCACATCCGGCAGCAAGTTGCCCTGCAATACTTGCTGGCCAATGAGGTTGAGCAGCTCGTAGCGGCCTGCACGGCGGGCTGTGAGGTAGAGCACATCCGTAGCGGGGTTGGGATAAAAGGCAAACAACTCGTTGCCGTGCGGCCCTGCAATGGAGGTGGGCTCAGACTGCCAGGCCGCTGTGCTGAAGGTATATAAACTGGCAGGAATGGTGATGGGGGGCTGGCTCAGCTCTTCGGCGCTTATGTAGCCTTCATCCTTGGTTTTATAGGCCACGGCTTCTATCTGCCCATTGGATAGCAGGCTTCCCAGGGAGATTTTTCGCTTGTTGCCCGAGAAAAAGCGCCCCGGCTGAAAATCTGACAGTACCCACATATAGGCATTGAAGTCGGTAAACGACAAGTTGTACCCAATGAGAACCGCTTCTTTTCCCGCCGGGTTGATGTCGGCTGCCGTAACCAGCATGCCGGTTTGCAGCTGTTCGACGGCTTCTATTTCATAAACGCCCGGCTGGGTGGGCAGTACATAGTGGCTGGTGGCGTTTTGTGCCCAGTTTTTGGTGAACACATGCAGGCTGTCGCCATGAGCAAAAAAGGCCTCACAGTCGTAGGCAGTTTGTCCCTGCTGGGGTTCAAAACTGTTTTGGTCCTTGTAGGAAAAAGCGATGAGGTCGGCTTGCAGGCTGTCGCCATCCGCTGCGGCCAGTAGCCCGGCCATGCTTAGCTTGTACACGGCCAAATCGGTACGGGTCCCCTGGTTATTGCCAAAATCGCCTACATACACATATTCTCCGTCGCTGGCCAGGTCTTCCCAGTCCACATTTTCAGCATTGGCGATCACCACCCTTTTGACCACTGCTCCAGTCTCAGGGTTGATCTGGTACAGCTCATTTGGCCCTCCGCTGTCGAGCTGTGTCCACAGTTGCTCTCCCGCCCACAGCAAGCCCGAATTCTCCTTCAGGGCCAGCCGGGCCTCTGTACTCAACTGGTACTGGGTGAAGGGGTAGGTACAACTGCCGTCATTCTGTACGGCCTGGGGGTCGTAATTGCCCGCCTGGGGGTCGGTGCAGCCTGTCTGCCCTTGCAGGCGCATACACATCAGCATCAAAAGCAAGCAGCCTGCAGCTAATATTATGGGTTTATTCATGGATGAAAGAAGATTCGGTTTACAATGGCTCATATTCACCCCAACAAGGCGGAGCGGCATATAGCTACAACAGATGGTAAAGGGAATGGCAAAGGAAGTAACACCAAACTTAGCATTTTTCCCCATAAAACTCAAACGGCCCTGGTGAAAAGGAGGCATTGCATACTGCCAACCAAAGCCCTACCTTTGCGTAAGAGAATTGTTATGGAAAAAAACCCCATAGACCGGGATAAGATTACCGAAACGCCCCATTCCCTGCCCTATGCCCATACCGTGGGTGGCTTTGAGATACGCCCCATCGACAAGGGGCGTGTAAAAGGCAATGCCATACAAGCCATGGAAGAGCAGGCCCAGATGCAGATGAACCAAATACGGGAGCAAATCGAGCTATTGGTGAAACAGGCGCAGCAAATCAAAAAAAGGGTGGAAATATCGCAGGATATTTACCTGGCCGACATGAATTTTGAGCCTGTAATAGGCAAAATCTACCACCTGTTTGAGCGAAAAAACGGCCAGAAGGTGCTCTCCATGATTGGACCGGAAGAATGGGGACCTTCCATGCCTTTTGAACGCTTTCTGGCATCGGTAAAGCTGCTGGCCGACCATAGCTGGGAGGTGGTGGAGGGGTGACAGGTCACAGGATGCAGGTGACAGGTGGCAGGTGGCAGGTCACAGGATGCAGGTGACAGGTCACAGGATGCTGGTGGCAGGTGACAGGATGCTGGTGGCAGGTGACAGGATGCAGGTGACAGGTCACAGGATGCAGGTCACAGGATGCAGGTGGCAGGTCACAGGATGCAGGTGACAGGTGACAGGTGACAGGTCACAGGATGCAGGTGACAGGTCACAGGGATTGCATCTTGCATCTTGCATCCTGCATCCTGCATCCTGCATCCTGCATCTTGCATCCTGCATTACCTTAAAGG
>RFHT01000224.1 GCA_003696835.1 Bacteroidota bacterium | reverse complement strand
GCGTGGCAGGGATAAGGAGGGGCCGGGGGGTGGTTGACAAAAACAAAGTTTCATGTATGCATGCTCAATGAAGGCACTATTGGGGTATTCCCCCTTTTTGCAGCAGGTATATGCTGCATAGATACAACAATCTAACGATTTTTTCACGTCCATGGGATTACCCACGTAGGCCATCATTCCTTTGCTGCAGACTGGCTAAAGAGGGAATCGACAAATGCCTTGGGGTCAAACACCTGCAAATCGTCCATGCCTTCGCCCACGCCTATGTACTTGACGGGCACCTGAAACATGTCCGAAACGCCAATGACCACTCCGCCTTTGGCCGTGCCGTCGAGTTTGGTCAGGGCCAGGGCGTTTACCTGGGTGGCTTTGGTAAAGGCATCGGCCTGCACAATGGCGTTCTGGCCGGTGGAGGCATCCAGTACCAGCAGCACTTCGTGTGGCAGGTCGGGGATGATCTTGGACATGGATCGCTTGATCTTGGAAAGCTCATTCATGAGGTTGACCTTGTTGTGCAGGCGGCCGGCCGTGTCCACAATCACCACATCGTATCCTTTCTGAAACCCTTCGCGCACGGCCTCGTAGGCCACCGCTGCGGGGTCGGAGTGCATGCCTTTGTCCACGATGTCCACACCTACGCGCTCAGCCCAGCGGCTGAGCTGGTCCACCGCAGCCGCCCGGAAGGTGTCGCCTGCGCCCAGCAGCACCTTTTTGCCCATTTGCTTATACCGCCAGGCGAGCTTGCCGATGGTGGTGGTTTTTCCCACCCCATTTACCCCCACTACCATGATCACATACGGGACGGGCTTACCTTCGTGGGTGCCGGTTACCGGCACGTGGAAGTCCTCGTCCAGCTTGTTCTGACTTTCCAGCATGATCTGGAGGATTTCATCCCGCAATATATAGTCCAGCTCTTCGGTGGAGGTGTATTTGTCTTTGGAAACCCGCTGCTGTATGCGCTCAATGATTTTGAGGGTGGTTTTTACGCCCACATCGCTGGCAATGAGCACCTCTTCGAGCTCGTCCAGCACCTCGTCGTCCACCCTGGATTTGCCCAGAATGGCTTTATTCAACCGCCCAAAGAAGCCCTTCTTGGTTTTTTCCAGCCCCTTGTCGAGCTTTTCCTTATTCTCTTTCTTCTTAAAAAATTTCAGCATTGGTAAATATTTGGTCGAAAATCGCGCAAATATACGAATTTTTGGCAGATATTTGGCCCAAAGACCTCAAGGTTCGCGCCAAAATGTCTCTTTTCCATAGGCAACGGGTTCAGAAGGCAGCGTCAGCTGGTAGGTTTGAACATATCGCTCCCATTCTGCCAGCAGTTCCTGCAGTTTGGCGGGCTGTGCAGCAGCCAGGTCCCGGCGTTCGGAAGGGTCTTTGCTGAGGTCAAAAAGCTCCCAGGCCCCTTTGCCGTAAGGAGGTTCCAGCCAGGTGGCCTTCCAGCTGCCCTTGCGCACCCCACGGCGGCCGTAGAGTTCCCAGCAATAGGCTTCATCCTGTGGACGCACCCGCTGGGCTTTGCCCCGCAGGTATGCCAGCATGGAGCGCCCGTCCATGGGGTAAATATTCCGCCCCTGGTAGGTGCGGCCCGGGTGCTTTACAGCGGCAGCCTCCAAAAAGGTAGGAGCTATATCCATCACCGACAGTAGCTGCTCATCTATGCTGCCCGGTGGCTGCACAGCCCGGGGATGGCGTATTATCAGGGGACAGCGTACCCCCCCCTCAGAGGCGAAGGTCTTGTACCACCTGAAAGGCAGGGAACTCAGCTGCGCCCAGCCCGGGCCGGTGAAGGTGTAGGAATTTTTGCGCCCCAGGTTTTTGTAGCTGTTGTCAAAATGGCGGGCCACCCACTCTTCGGTGTCCGCTATAGCCAGCACATTGTTGCCCTCAGCTCCGTTGTCAGCCATAAATACGATCAGGGTGTTTTCGTACTGGCCGCTCTGTTTCAGGTGCTGCATCAGCCTGCCCACATTGGCATCGAGGCGTTCTATCATGGCTGCATAAATTTCCATGTTGCGGGCAGCCCGTTTTTGGGCTTGTGGGCTCAACTCCTCCCAGGGCTGTACGTTGGGAGAGCGTTCGGGCAGGGGGGTATGGGGTGGAATGATGCCCAGCTTTTTTGCGCGTTCCAGCCGTTGGGCTGCCAGCACTTCATAGCCGGCATCGTAACGGCCTTTGTAGCGGTCTATATCCTCATCGGGCACCTGCAGGGGCCAGTGGGGTGCGGTAAAGGAGAGCATGGCAAAGAAAGGCTTCTCCAACTGCCTGCTTTCATCTATGTATTGAATTATTTTGCTGGTATAGAAGTCGCTGGAATAAAAACCCGGGGGGAGCTGATCGAGGTAGCGGCCGTCTTCCACGTACAGGGAGTTTTTGTAGAAAGAAAACAAAGGCTGCATATCGTCAAAATGGCCTGCGCCCCCTTGCAGCAGGCAAAAGGAGCGACTGAACCCTCTCTGGTCAGGCCAGAGTTTTTTTTCAGTGGCGGGGTAGGCCTGGTGCCATTTGCCTGCAATGGCCGTGTGGTACCCGGCATGCAGCAGCAGGCGCGGAAACGCCACCACGTCAAAGTTGAGATGGCCTTCGTAGCCCCGCAGGCCCTTTTGGTTTTCGGCCCAGTCGCCCTCCATGGTGCCATAGCCGCAGCGGTGGTTGTCCACGCCCGAAAACAGCATGCCCCTGCTGGGAGAGCAGGTGGGAGCCGTGTAGAAGGAAGTGGCGCGTATGCCCTCTCTGGCCAGGGCGTCCAGGTTGGGGGTGCGAATTTCTCCCCCAAAACAGCCCAGGTCCGTAAAGCCCAGGTCGTCGGCCACGATCAGCAGCAGGTTGGGGCGTGCAGGTGCTGGCTCCGGGGCACAGCCTGCCGTGCCACACAGCAGGCACAGGGCCGCCAGGTAAAAGGTAAGGGTATGCATGGGTATGTAAGCTAGAGGCGGCTGAGCAGCTCCGCCTTTTTGTCCTCGTATTCCAGAATGGAAAGCTTGCCGTCGTTGTAGCGCTCGTACAGCATATCGATGGTGCGCATCACCTCGTCGCGCAGTAGCAGCCAGTTGAGCTCGCCATCTTTGAAGCCGGCCTCCTCGTATTTTTTGGCCGCCTGCTGCATGAGGGCTTCGGATTTGGGGTCGTAGTAAGCAATGGCGTCAAAAACCTTTTTGAGGGTTTTGGCTACCTGCTCATTTTTTACGGAAAGCTTGTGCGGCACCAATTGCCCCTTTTGATTAACCAGCACGATGCAATGATCGTCCTTCACCTGGCAGTCTTTCACTTCCTCCAGGTCAAAAGCCCCATCTTCATAAAAACAGCGGTCAGCGGTAAAAATAATGGCCCCCGAGCTGAACATGCCGCTGTAGAGGTGCATGGCCAGCACATCGGAGGGGCTGGCAATGCGCTTTTCCTTGCGCAGAATTTTGCCCAGCTTCACGGCCGGTAAATTGGGGGTGCGGTACAGGCCCGCCTTTTCGTCCTGGGGAAAACTTTCTTTGATGAGTTTGGCAAACATAGGGCTATGGTAGCTTGTGATGAATGGGCTTATTTGGGCAGGTGATGCTCCAGGGTGTGTACCAGCAGGCAGTCATTTGTTTCACAACTTTCCATGATCTGGCAAAGCTTTTTTCGCACCTCCGTCAGCTGGAGAATTTTCTGATCAATCAGGCGAATTTTCTCTGCAATTTTTTCACCTCCCTCCTCACAGCTCAGCAGGTCCCAACTGTAAAAATGCAGGATTTCGCGTATTTCGCTCAGCGAAAAACCAAAGCCCTTCAGAGACCTGATGGCTTGCAGCCTGCCCAGCAGGGCTTCGGGATATTCCTTGTAGTTGTTTGAGCGCCTGGCTTTTCGGGGTAGTTCAATCAGGCCGATTTTTTCATAAAAACGAATGGTATCTTTCGAAAATCCCGTGCGTTTGGCCAGTTCTCCTATGAGCATGTGAATTTTTTTTTTTAAACGGTAACTATTCAGTACCCTCAGGGTGAAAAAAACAATTGTTGTAAGTTGCTCATTTTCAATGAAATGTATTAACCACCTCCAACTCCTCCTTGAAAAGG
>RFHT01000223.1 GCA_003696835.1 Bacteroidota bacterium | reverse complement strand
CTGTTTCAGAAAAGTTAGTAAGAGGCTTCTGACTTCTGTAAACACGGAAATACGATGCTTATTAGAAAAATGCCTCAGGCTATCCCGAACTCACGTTAACAAAGTTCCCTATACCATACAGCAGGCAATAGGAGCCGGATTTGATTTATTGAGTAACCCCAATAGTGCCAGAAAACATGTTGGGAATCGTTTTGAGGAATTGATCAGGGCCATTTTTTCCGAAACAGAAATTCCCAATACAAGAACGGTTTTACAAATTCCTTATGAATCGGAAAGGGGAGAGAAGATATATAAATGCGAAAATGATCTGATCATTTCCCCTCATGCTCATGTTCGCTCTGACAGAAACCATATTGATCCGGATGAGATCGTCATTTCCGTAAAAACCTCTTCAAAGGATAGAATGGGAAAGATGTTTATGGACAAAATGCTACTTGAAAGTTTCACCGGGCGAAAGCAGAAAATAATCGGCATTTTTCAAAATGATGTGCAACGTAAGCAACATCATAAGATCAGTTACACCTTCGTTTCAGGTTTATTTTTGGTTTATACAAAGTTTTTGGTCGAATTAGAAGGCATTTATTATTTAGACCTTCCCCCCATAGCCCAGCAGCCACCTTACAACAGATATATCAAGCCTTTCTCAAAATTGATGACTGAAGATATATGGAAGTTATTAGGACCGTAACTTCGCCCTTCGCTGGGCTGCCTCAGCTTCGTCTTTTCCAGAGGCGATTCTGCTAAGGTGCTGCTCATCGCTCAGACGCTGGCGAATCATTTCGCAATAGCTGCTGTCCAGCTCCGTGCCCAGCCATTTTCGCTGGTACGCTTCTGCAACTGCATAAGTAGTACCTGAGCCTCCGAAGGGATCTAAGACGGTGCTGTCCTCAAGGGAGGAAGCCAATATAATTTTCCGGAGTAATTCCACCGGTTTTTGAGTGGGGTGAGGGTATTTTTCCCAGGCACTGTTGGAAATGGTTGGTATTTCGAATACGTCTTTTGGTTTGGCCCCTTTGGGGTGGGGCGTCCATACGTATTTTTTCTTTTTGCCATTGGCGTACTGCGAGCTTTCGGCCTGGGGGCGTACGGGGTATTTGAGTGTGTGTTTGTTATAGGGAATGCGTACTTCGTCAATATTGAAAATAAATTGTTTTGATTTTCTGAAATGTAGAATGCTTTCGTGAGATCGGCCCCAGTCGTTCCCCAGGTTGGCTTTATTTCTGTAATACCATACCAACCATTTGCATCCTTTAAACAAATGGGCAGCGGCCCATTTCACATCGGCCAAAATCTCCGAAAACCCACAGATATACAAAGAGCCTTGTGGACTCAGGATGCGATGCGCCTCTTTGATCCATTCCATGCTCCAGTCCACATACTCTTTTTGAGAAGCAAAGCTATCCCATTCTGCTTTCCTGATATTATAGGGCGGGTCGGCAAAAATGAGCTCTACTGATGAGGAAGGGAGGGCTTGCAGAAATTTTATGGCGTCAAGCTGATACAGTTTTCCAAGTGAGCTTTCAAACACCGGCTCCGAGGGAAGGCTTGCCCTTACCTCTTTTTCTTTTTTCCCATATTGAAAAGTCAATTGCAAGTCTTCCAGCAGGGAAACCACTTGTTCTTCCGAATACACCCGGTAGTTATTGATGGGATGCCGCTGGCTGGGAAATTTTCCAGATTTATCCCATCTGCGAACGGTTTCAGCACTAACCCCAACCAGATTAGCAACTTCACTTACTTTGTAATACTTTGATTGAGACATACCTTATACAAGCTTCAACAACATGATACAACTAAATAGGTTAATTCTTTTTATTTTAGCAAACCCAAATGCGGGCTTTTGTCATATTTCCTCAGTTGGGCAGGTATTTTTCCTTTACACCTCATCCAAATAATTGCTAACTTGCGGCCGCATAGCTGTCTGTGGTTCAGGCGGCTCAACCAGATCGTAACGATATGCATCGCGTAGCTTTTCATACCCTGGGCTGTAAGCTCAATTTTTCGGAGACTTCCGCCATTGCCCGGCAGTTTTTGCAGGCGGGCTTTGAGCGCGTGCCCTTCGAAGAAGCCGCCGATGTGTATGTGATCAATACCTGCTCGGTAACTGAGCAGGCCAACAAAAAGTGCAGGCGCTTTATTCGCCAGGCCCTGCGCCAGAACGAGGCGGCCTACATCATTGTGGTGGGCTGCTACGCCCAGCTCAAACCCAAAGAAATTGCCGAAATTCCCGGCGTGGACCTGGTGCTGGGCGCAGGTGACAAATTCCGCATACTGGAGCTGGTGGATGAATTTAAGAAGGAGGACAATCCCTGTGTGTATAACAGCGACATCGGCCAGGTCAACAGCTTTGTGGATGCTTTTTCCCTGGGCGACCGTACCCGTTCCTTCCTCAAAATTCAGGATGGCTGCGACTACAAGTGCAGTTTTTGCACCATTCCGCTGGCGCGCGGCCGCAGCCGCAGCGACAGCCTGCCCAGTATCCTGGCCAATGCCCGTCGCATCGCCGCTCAGGGCGTGCGCGAAATTGTGCTTACGGGCGTCAACATAGGCGACTACGGCAAGGACCAGCCCGGTACCTTCCTGGACGTTATCCGGGCGCTGGATGAAGTGGAGGGCATTGAGCGCTTCCGCATTTCCTCTATAGAGCCCAACCTGCTCAGCTCCGACATCATTTCCTTTGTGGCGGGTTCCAGGCGGTTTATGCCGCATTTTCACCTTCCCCTGCAAAGTGGCAACAATGAGCTGCTGGGCAAAATGCGCCGCCGATACCGGCGCGAGCTCTATGCCCAACGCGTGGCCGAAATCAAAGCCCGCATGCCCCACGCCTGCATAGGCGTGGACGTGATTGTGGGCTTTCCCGGCGAAACCCAGGCCCACTTTGAGGATACTTACCGCTTCCTCAATGAGCTGGACGTTTCTTATCTGCACGTGTTTACCTACTCCGAGCGCGAACACACCCCCGCCGCCGCCATGCCTGGGCAGGTGGACATGGGGCTGCGGCAGCAGCGCAGCAAAATGCTGCGCATCCTCTCCCAGAAAAAGCGCCGCTTTTTCTATGAGCAATTCACCGGCACCAGCCGCCCCGTGCTGGTAGAAGCCCAGGCCGACGCCAACCGCATGTTTGGCTTTACCGACAACTACCTCAAAGTGGTGCTGCCCTTCCGCCAGGAATGGGCCAACCGCATCCTGCCTGTACACCTGCAGGGCGTCAATGCCGACGGCCATGTAGCAGGCAGGCTGGCCCAGCCTGTAAGCCTGGAGAGGGAGTGAGGCCGCAGGCCGGCCCCGCCTTTCCCCCAAAGGGAATTTCTCTGCGTTCAAGCATGACACCGAAGGTGTTTGGAGGGGTATATTTACCTTAAACTGCCCGGAAACAGCTTATGCTGTCATATTGAAGTTGGCATGCTGCGGTGGGTTGCAGGGCCGAAATATCTCCTGCGGATTGGGTACCAGCAGAACCCCCGCTGCGCGGCAGGCAGTGAGCGAGCTGGTGGCTGGGAGCCATCAGCTCGCTTTAGCGCCTCGGCTGGCACGGCAACAAAGGCCATCAACAGCACTTGCTGTCATATTGAAGTTGGCATGCTGCGGTGGGTTGCAGGGCTGAAATATCTCCAGTGGGTTAGACACCAGCAGAACGCCCGCTGCGCGGCCCCCATGAGACCTTTCGGCGCACTGGGCCAGCGCACAACCCAACCTCAAGGTGACACCTATAAGGTGTTGAGGTGGGTTGATGCACCCCGGACGCCCGCTGCGCGGCGGGCAGTGAACGAGCTGGTGGGCTGGGAGCCATCAGCTCGCTTTTGTTATTCGGGAAAGTTATAGCTGTTTTGCCTGTGTAGGCGCCGCATCGCGCAATGCCAGGGCAAGGGGGATGAGCACCTCCTCTTCCAGGAGCTCGTGCAGCTGCAGGTCGCGGCCAAAATGGTCCATTTGCGTCATGAGGATGCGGAAGGGCATCAGCTGCACCACTTCGGGGTGTTTGAGTTGTATAATGGCCAGGATTTTTTCCCATTTCTCATGGATCTGGTCGTCCTGATGGCCGTGTATAAATGACTCCAATGACAAAGATGCAGAAGCCTGGGGGCCTTCCACCATTAAGCGTCGTATGTAGGGAAATAATTGCTGCTCTTCCAGCTCTATATGAGCCATCAGACGGTATTTGTAGCTGGCAAAGAAGTGGGTAAGCAAGAGCAAAAGCGGGCGCTGCCTGCTGCAATTTTCCAACAACTGATCGATAGAGCGCTCAATTTCCCCCAGGCGTTTCTGCACATAGTATTGGTGTGTTTTCTCCAGGTAATCCAGGACCACCTCTATGGGATACTGCCGGAAATGAGCGGCATCGAAAGCTATTTCTTCATCAAACACCCGCAAAATATCCACGAGGAAATCCACATTGGGGCACTTGTCCCGGCAAACCACTTCCAGGCGTGCCTCGCTATGCTTATAGCGCACGTCAAAACGGTCGAGAATCATTTCCAGCACAGGATTGTGCTGCATCACCTCTTCCAGGCTATGTTGGGCAGTGAGCATATCTCTCATTTTGGTGCAAAATAATGATGCAAAGTAATGTTTTAGCTGCGCCTTTGGAATGACTAAAATCATTATTAGGCGAAAGTTGCTTACATTTGGCCCGTGGGCCTGCGCCTTACGGCCCTTTTTTGCGTTTATAAACCGGGTAACTACATTTATCAGTTGTGAATTTGCATACAGCTATGCGCTCCTCTTCCCTTGCTTTGCTCACCGACCTCTACCAGCTGACCATGGCCCAGGGGTACTGGAAGTCGGGCATGGCCCGCTACGAGGGGGTTTTTTACCTGTTTTTTCGCCAAAACCCCTTTAAAGGAGGTTGTACCCTGGCTTGCGGGCTGGAGGAGGTCATCCGTTACCTGCAGGAGTTTCGCTTTGAGGAATCGGATCTGAACTACCTGGCCAGCCTGAAGGGCAATGATGAGGAGCCGCTTTTTGGGCGCGATTTTTTGGCCTACCTGAAAAACCTGCGCTTTAGCTGCAGCCTGCATGCGGTGCCGGAGGGCAGTGTGGTATTTCCGCACGAGCCGGTATTGCGGGTGCAGGGCCCATTGATTCAGGCCCAGATACTGGAGACTCCTTTGCTGAACATCCTCAATTTTCAAAGCCTGGTGGCCACCAAGGCCGCCCGCGTATGCAGGGCAGCCAGGGGCAGGCCCGTGCTGGAGTTTGGTCTGAGGCGGGCGCAGGGCCCCAACGGAGGCCTTTCGGCCAGCAGGGCGGCCTACATAGGCGGCTGTGCCGCCACATCCAACTTGCTGGCAGGCAAAATTTACGGCATACCGGTGAAGGGCACCCATGCCCACAGCTGGGTGATGGCCTTCCACGACGAGCTGGACGCCTTTATTGCGTATGCAGAGGCCATGCCCAACAACTGTGTGTTTCTGGTGGATACCTACAACAGCCTGCAGGGCGTAAAGCACGCCATAGAAGTGGGCAGGCGGCTGCGCCTGCGGGGCTTTGACATGGTGGGCATACGCCTGGACTCCGGCAACCTGGCCGGGCTGAGCCGGCAAGCCCGCCGACTGCTGGACGAGGCCGGCTTTCCACAGGCAAAGATCGTGGCCAGCAACGACCTGGACGAATACCGCATAGAAGCTCTGCATGAAGCAGGAGCTGTGATCGATATTTATGGAGTGGGCACTCGCCTGGCCACCGCCTATGAGCAGCCCGCCCTGGGAGGGGTATATAAGCTGGCGGCCCTGAGGCCGCCGGGAGGGCAGTGGCAGTACAAAATGAAGCTATCGGAGCAGCCGCTGAAAACCTCTACACCGGGCATTTTGCAGGTACGACGCTTTTGGGGAGAAAATGGTTACGAAGGAGACCTGATTTACAACGAACTCTGGCCGGGATTTCAAACGCATTTTTCCACTTTCGATGGCCGTAGCTGCAACTTTGCCCACCTCAGTAGCAAGGACTTGCTGATGCCCGTATTTGAGCACGGCAAGCAGGTGTATATGCCCATCGACATCCACCATACACGTGCTTTTGCAAGTGAACAACTGGCACTCCTGCCCGATAAGTATAGACAATTGCGGCCAGCCGCCGTGTATGCTGTGGGGCTGGAACCCCGGCTGAAAACCCTCAAAGAGCAACTCCTTGCGGAGGTTTCAGCACGCGAAATCAACCGTTGAAACCGTTTGCACTTGTGGCTGGAAGATAGATTTTATATATTGCCACAGAATTATTGATACAGGGGTATATTTTTTTCCATTAACCAGAAAATCACAGTCCGCAAAGCCATTCCTCAAGGCTACCGCAAACCCACTACCGCAGGAGTTGTGTATTTCCCTTTGCTCATGCTACACGCAACCCGCTGAAACAGCTGGGAGGTAACTAAAATCAACCAATAAGGCTGGCTGGCTTACAAGCTTTTATTCTTGAAGAGAATGCCTTGTAAACCATGCCATTTTTGCCCTGATTGTACCACTAATTAATTAATAATGATTATGAAAGTGTTAAATTTTGGAGATCTCGACAGCATTCCTACCCATGCTTGTGAAGCACACCGAAGCGGAGACTGGATTGTGTTTCGTTGCGCCGAATGTCCTGACTACGAACGGCGGATCAACTGGCGTACCGGTGAAGTGAAAGTGCGCAACAGCTCTGAAGTACTGCATTCGGGCACCTACCTGCCCTACCAGTTGGAACGGGTTAGTTGTAACTAGCACCCACCACGGAGTGTAAGAAAAAGTTGACAAAATGAACTTATTGTAAGTAAGCGACCCGACAGCCACGCTCTCCCAACATTTGCCAGAACGCCAGGAAATTGCACTGTCAGGTCTTTTTTTAATTCACTTGAATCCAGTCCCCCACCTTATTGCCCTGATAGGCCCATTGATGCCCGCCTGTTTGTTGCCGGTACAACTCGGCTTCCAGCTTATACACCCCCGGTTTGAGGGTATCAGGCAGTACATATAAATCGGCTTTGGGCACATCTACCAACGGCTCGGCTGTTTTCCCCAGCGGATAGGGTTTCCCGGATATCGTTTTTGCATAAACCGTTGCACTCCAGTTGTAGTGCTCGTCCAGTTCGGTGGTATCCAGTTCCAGCTGCACCCGGAAGGGCTGCTCGTGCTCCAGTATGCTCAAGGGGATCTCATCCCTGGCATGCAGGCTTACGATGCGTTTGAGGCGAATGGCGTCGGCATCCGGTGTACTTGCTGGGGCCTTGGTGGCCTGCTGATTGTTCAGGCTACGTTCACTTTGGGGCAACAAGCTGCGAATAAAGCTCTCAATGGCCACCATATCCAGGCCGGTAAAGGCCTTTTTGGTACCGGTGTAGGGATGTTCGATCTTCCCCTGGTAATTGCCTGCGCCCGGGTCATAGAGTTCAATGCGAAAGGTTGACTTGGGGCCGGGAGGGGTTTTTTCTACATGGGAAGAGGATTCGCTTTGTAGCTCCGTGATTCCTTCAGAAGCTTCAGCCATAGGGGCTTGCCGGTCGGCCAGCTGCTGTTGGAGGGACTTCACCTCTTTGCGGGAGTCGTCCAGCTCAGCCTGCAGGGCCTGCAGCTTGCTGAGGGCTTCGGTGAGCTGCTCCTGCAGCTGGGCCTTGGTTGCCCGGATACGGCCGCCCGGATTTCCTCCATCGGAGGTGGATGCTTTTTCTGAAGACATGATAAAGTGTGTTTGAATGTGGTGGTAAAATGTGCGAGGGGCCAGGCCCCTCGCATACGGTTTGCATAACGGTTCTATTGGTCTTTTTCGGTCAATGATCAAATAGAATCGTAAAACTGAATCATGCCCACTTCGGAGAAAGCGGCAATGGGACCGGGAACGCCCAGGGGACCCTTAAAGGTGAGCGAAACCACCAGCTTGTAAACACCTGCAGGTACCTGGTTGGCAGGGATGTTCATTACCTGGTTGTACACATTGGGCGCACTCACAAAGTTGACAGTGGCAGTAGAGAATGCTGCCGGCAGAGCGTATTCGCCTGAGCCCATTTCTTCGAGGAACAGGTTCAACTGAAATTGCCCGGCCATGAGGTTGGTCAAAGCCCCCAGGGTTTCCCACTGAAAAGCCACCGACCAGCCCTGGCTGGTTTTGATGATGTTGGTGGGGGTGGCAGGAGGAAATCCAGTACCCGGGCCTGGTGCAGCCAGGTTTTCAGTTAAGCATACGGTTGCTCCACCCTGAATCTGGAAAAAGGGGAGCAGTTCTTCAAAGGTTAAATTACTGACTATGGATGCCATAATAAGATTGATTGTGCACAGTGTTCGAAATCCGTTCACAAAAGCAAGTGTGCTTATTTCTATTGACTGCGCGGTGAATATTTGAATTTGTTTGTAGTTGTGAACTTGACACAAAATTGGTAAATAGAAATTATTTGGCAATTAATTTTTGCCTGTTTGCGCTTAAAATGCACTTAAAAATCAATTAAAAATGTCCGTTTCAGGCTTTTTTTCTCACTTCGGAGGGGTTAATGCCAAATTCTTTGTAAAAGGTACGCGAAAAGTAGTTGGGATCGGAGAAGCCCACATCGTAGGCAATTTCGGCAATGCCAAGGTCGGTATTCAATAACATTTCCCTGCCTTTTTGTAATCGAATGGACCGGATGTAGTGGGAGGCCGAGCGGCCGCTGAGGGCTTTGAGCTTGCGGTGGAGCTGGCTGCGGCTCATGGCCAGGGCGTTGCAGAGCTGGTCAATGCCAAAGCTGGAGTCGTCCAGCTTGCTTTCTACCAGTGCATGCACCTTAGCCAGAAAGGTATCTTCTATGCGGGTGGCCTCGTCCTGTGCCGGGCTTTGGGGGGGGGGTGCACCCCCGTAGCGTTGCTGGAGGCGCTTGCGCAGTTTGAGCAACTGGTCCAGCCGTATGAGCAGCTCTTCGCGGTTGAAGGGCTTGGTGAGGTAGGCATCGGCTCCCCTGGAAAGGCCCGCCAGGCGGTCTTCTACTGCCGCCCTGGCCGTGAGCAGCACGATGGGGATGTGGCTGGTTCGCTCATCCAGTTTGAGGGTTTGGCAGAGTTCGAGCCCGTCCTTTTCGGGCATCATCACGTCGCTCACGATGAGGTCGGGTATGAGCTCAATGGCTTTGTCTATGCCCTGCTGGCCATTCATGGCCATTTCTACCTGGTATTTGCCGCTGAGGCAATGGTGCAGGTACTGCCGCACATCGGCATTGTCTTCTACCACCAGCACCATGGGGCGCTCATCCTGGGGCGAAGCCACAGGCTTCGGCTCAGGCATAGGCTGTGCCCTGCCTACCGGCCTTACTGCCTCAGCATGTGGCGGCAGGGGAGTATCCAGCAGCTGGGCCTGCTGCCGTATGGGCAGATACACCCTGAAGGTGGAGCCTTTTCCCGGCTGGCTTTCCACTTCAATGTGACCGTCCATGAGCTTGACCAGCTCACGGGCCAGGGCCAGCCCGATGCCGGTACCTTCCCCGCTGCGGGTGCTGCTGTCATCGGCCTGATAAAAGCGGTCAAATATAAAGGGTAGCTTCTCTTTGGAAATGCCGATGCCGGTATCCCTGAGGGTGATGCACAGCTGAGGCTGCCGGGCTGAGCCTTCTTCTGCTGCGCCGGTAGTAGAAAGTGCCAGCTCTACGTAGCCGTCGGCAGGGGTAAATTTGATGGCGTTGGAAAGCAGGTTGGAAATGACCTGCTCCAGGCGTTTGGGGTCGTAATCCATTTGCAGCTGCTCCACTTCCGGGCGAAAGCGCATGATGACGCCTTTGCTTTCGGCATAGGAGTGAAAAGACTCAAACAAATAGCGGATATAGGCCACTACATCGCCCTGCACGGGCTGCAACTGTATATGATCGGCTTCCAGCCGGGCCAGGTCCAGCATCTGGTTGATGAGGTTGAGCAGGCTTTTGCCATTTCGCTCGATGGCATCGAGCTTGGCACTTGCCTCCGGAAGGCCGTTGCTGTGCAACACTTTGCGTAGCTCTTCGGCCATGCCCAGAATGACCGTCAGGGGCGTGCGAAACTCGTGGGTGATGTTGGTGTACAGCTGGGTTTTCATGCGGTCGAGGGCCCGCATGCGCTCGGTTTCAAGTTTTTTGCGCCTCAGTTCGCGCGCCAGCTCAATGCGTTTTTTCACAAAAACAAACAAGGCATACAGCAGCACCGCCGAAAGCAGCACATACAGCACCTTAGCCCACCATTGCTTCCACCAGGGGATGCGCACCTCTACCTGCCCGAACAGTCGCACATTGTTTTGCTCATCCACCTCCTGCACCAGGTTGCGGTCATCAATTTTGAGCCAGAGGTAATAGGTACCCGGTTTGAGGTTATCGGGTATGTTGAGGGTTTCGTCAAAGGTGATGTGCCGCTGATACAAGATCACGGGATAGGGGATGGACTCTCCTCCCAGTCTGATGGCCGTTTCGGGATTCCAGCTGGGGCCCGGAGTGAGCATGTACAGGTTGTAAAAGGTGAGGCTGTCGGGGGAGTCGGCCGAGCCGCTGTTGTTGAGGTAGCTGCGTGCCATGACCTGATCGCCGGGATGAATGAGGCCCTGGTTATCGCCCAGGTCGGAAATGAAGGCAGTCAGGTCTGGGCCGCTGCCAGTTACGGCCCGTACGCGAATGCCCGGATAGGCAGTGAGGTTGTTTGCTTCGCCTGTACCTTCTTCCACCTGGTTTTTGCTGTCCAGCTGCATGAGCAGGTAATAGCTGCCGGTATCGGCATCGGGCGGCAGGAGAAATACGGAGTGAATGGGGCCGTGCTGCCCCAGTTTGGCCAGGTGATGGTTTCGGATGGAATCGGTGGCCAGGAGTAAATCACCCGCATCTATTTGCTCGTCTTTGGATAAATAATGCCGCACGTAGAAAGTTTGCTCCGGGGGCACAGCTTGCCCGCCCTGGTTATACACCATGTAGCGTGCCATCCACAGTTCTCCCTGGTTGAGCAGGGAGTCGGTGAGGAGGAAATAGCGGGCAGTGAGGTCGGGCTGAGCCAGCATACTGGCGCCCGGCGCACAAGTCAATGCGGTGAGTATAAATACATACAGCCAGCGAAACATGTCTGTAAGCTAAGAAATTTTGGCTGTTTGAACAAACCTTATCCGGCTGTTAACGCACATAACTTCCCGCATTGATGTCAATGGTGCAGCCGGTGGCGTGGTCCATGAGGCCGCTGGCCAGGAAGAGCACGGTGGGCGCTACGTCTTTGGGCTCGGTGAGCTTGTTCAGGGCAATGCCTTTCATCACGAGTTCTTCCCCGTACTGGTCGATAAATTTCTGGGCCATATCGGTATGGGTAAACCCAGGGGCCACCACAAAGGATTTGATGCCCTGTTTGCCATAGCCCCGGGCAATGGTGCGGCTCATGGCCACCATACCGCCTTTGGAGGCAGCATAGGCCATGTAGGCGGGCACGTCGCCGCGAAAAGCGGCGCGGGAGGCGATGTTCACGATGCGGCCGTCCCCCTGGCGGATAAAGTGGGGGATAAAAGCCCGGCACAAATGGGCTGCCGCCACCAGGTTGACCTGCAGGGTGGTTTGCCACAGGCTGAGCCATTCACTTTCACGTTGGTCGGGGCTTTCAAAAAAGGAAAGGCCGGCATTGTTTACCAGCACGTCCAGGCGGCCGTAGGCCGCCAGCACGGCCGATGCCAGCTCCTGTACCTCAGGAGCTTTGACCAGGTTGGCCTGGAAGGCCCTGGAATCGTTGCCGGCTCTTTCGGCCAGGTGCTCGGCACTGGCCTGGCTGGCGCGGTAGTGCACCGCGATGGTGGCATCAGCCGCAGCCAGTTGTTCTACAATGGCTTTACCTATGCCCCGGCTGCCGCCGGTGACGAGTACCACCTTGTCTTTGAGAGAAATGTGCATAGTTTTGAGGATTGGGGAATGCTGGCGGGCCGCAGAACCTTCACGTATGCTCATTCAACCCGCACGCATGCATAATCATGAAGTAATTTGTTTTTTCTAAGGCAGAAATATACGTAATATTCACTTATAGCCAGTAGCCAGAAACAGCATCATGAGGAAGTAGGGTAGGGGGTTCACACGTTTTTTCTATGGTCATACAAGAATTATACAAGAGAAAAAAAGTTTTACTGTAACCGATGCCCCCTTTGTTCGTTATCTTTAGTGTTACTTTTGGCTAACTGAGCTGTCACAATGCATATCTAAAGCCTGAATGCCTATCGAATGAACCTTACCCGGCAAAATGGGTCGTAAAAGTCGGTTTGTCAACCTGAACAGCAATGACTTTTTCTGATCCTGCATCTACTCTTCTGCACATTTTTGCAGAACCCCATAACTCATTTAGCCATGAACTGGAGAACCCTTATTTTTTTCGTCAGCTTATGTATCCCGCTTCTGTTGATGAGCCAGCCCCGGCGCAGCTGTGCTACCATGTATCACCTGGAGCAGGAGCAGGAAATGGACCCCGGCAGGATGGAGCGGCTCGAACGCATAGAGGAGTTTACGGAATTTGTAGCCAAATCCAACCAGCGCGTGGGCCGCAGCGTGATCACCATCCCCGTTGTGGTGCATGTGGTGTATCACACCGAGGAAGAGAACATCAGCGATGAGCAGATTTTGTCGCAAATAGAGGTACTCAACGAGGACTTTGGGCGCTTTAATGCCGATGCCAATCAGACCCCGGTGCAGTTTATGGATGTGGCGGCCGATACGCGCATACGCTTTCAGCTGGCCACCACTGACCCCTACGGCGAGCCCACCACGGGCATTACGCGCACCTATACCGATGTGCCTGCATTTTCGGCCTTTCAGAATGAGATGAAGTTTCAGCCCCAGGGGGGCATGGATGCCTGGCCCACGCAGGACTACCTCAACATCTGGGTGTGCAACCTCAGCATGGGGGTACTGGGGTACTCGCAGTTTCCGGGCGGCCCTGCCGAGACCGACGGGGTGGTAATCTGCTACAAGTACTTTGGCCGCACGGGCGATATCACTCCTCCTTTTAACCTGGGCCGCACGGCCACGCACGAAATTGGCCACTGGCTGAACCTGCGCCACATCTGGGGCGACGGTCCCTGCGGCACCGACGACCTGGTAGAAGATACGCCTGAAGCCGAAGGCCCCACCCACGGCTGCCTGCGCACCAACTTCAGCTGTGGCTCGCCAGACATGGTATCCAATTTTATGGATTATACCGATGATGCCTGCATGAACCTCTTTACTCAGGGGCAGGCCAACCGCATGCGGGCCCTTTTTCTTTCGGGTGGGGAGCGCGAAAGCCTGCTGTATTCACCCGGGCTGAGCCAGGCCGCTCCGCCGGTGGTGGACTATGCCCCTGCTGTGCCAGGCTTGCTGGAAGTGGCCAGTGTAACGGAGGAGTCGGCACAGCTGATGTGGGAAGAGGTGCCGGAAGCGGCCAGCTACCTGCTGCGCCTGCGTGCCCTTACGGGCGAAAACTGGCGCGAACGCAGCTTCCGCCGCAACCGGGTGAAGGTCTCCGAATTGCAGGCCTGCACCAACTACGAGTTTCAGGTGGCCAGCATGGACACCGAGGGCGGCTTGAGCGACTTTTCCAATCCGGTGGTTTTTCGCACCATGGGCTGCAGCGCTGATGCTCCCACGGGCCTGGTGGCCTCGGCCGTTTACCCCACCGAGGCCGTGCTGGAGTGGGATCCCGTAGAAGGGGTGGACTTTTACAAGCTTCAATACCGCAAGGCAGGTACGCGTGACATCATTTCCCGCGAAGTGAGTGGCAACCGCATACGGCTCACCAACCTTTCACAGGCTACCTGGTACCAGTATCGGGTACGTGCCATTGCACCGGGCTATGTAACGCCCTACTCCAAAGTAGCCAACTTTTACACCTACTCCCCCCTGGCCCGCATGCGGGCCAAAACACCTGACTACTTCCGCGTGCAGTCCGGGCCCTACCCGGATGTGCTGGAGGTGAGCTTTGATCTCGCTGAGGATCAGTATGTGCGCATTGTGCTCAAAAATGCCTGGGGAGAAACCGTGGTAGAAGAACCCGCTCACCGCTTTTACCCGGGTGAACCTTACCAACTGGAAACGGGGGGACTGGCTCCAGGTACCTATACGCTGGAAATAGAGGACGACCAGGGCTTTCAGCATGCCAAAGAGGTGCACATACGGTGAGCGTATTCTTTGTGCGTTTCTATGTGCCTTTCTTTGTGGCAAACAAGCTGGTATCCTCCCCCAATTTACCCGTTTTGATGAGGGAATAGGTATCCAGTTGGGCCTGAATCCGGGGCTCGCCCGGCTGGCGCAGTACCCGTATGTTTTCCATATCGGCATCGAGCTGTACGGCTTTCACATTATCGGAGAGCTGCAGCTGCAAAATATGTATCAACTGGGCTTTGATCTGGGCGTCATAGACGGGAAACACCACTTCTACCCTGCGGTTGAGGTTGCGATCCATCCAGTCGGCTGAGCCCATAAAGAGGTGGTTTTTTCCCCCATCGTGAAAGAGAAACACCCGTGCATGCTCCAGGTAGCGATCCACGATGCGGGTTACGGTAATGTGCTCACTCAGCTGGGGCAGGCCGGGGCGCAGGCAGCAAATGCTTCTGACGATGAGGTCGATGCGCACACCTGCTCGGTTGGCTTCGTAGAGCTTGTCGATCATGCCGCGGTCTTCGAGGTTGTTGAGCTTGATACACATATAGGCCGCGCGGCCTGCGCGGGCGTGTGCGATCTCCCTGTCGATGAGGGCATAAAACCCCTGGCGAATGTTGAACTGGGCCACGAGCAAATGCCGGAAGGGAGCGGGTTGGTAGCTGTGGTCGTGCAGGTAGCGAAATACTTCGCTGAGCTCATCACACAAGCGGGAGTCGGAGGTAAACAGGCCGTGATCGGCATACAACCTTGCGGTTTTTTCGTTGAAGTTGCCGGTGCTCAAAAAAGCATAAGCACGTGGGCCACCGGCTTCTTCCCTGATGGCCATGGCGGCTTTGGCGTGCACCTTCAGCAGGGGCATGCTGAAGGTGACTTCTACGCCTGCGGCTTTCATGTCCATGGCCGAGCGCAGGTTCACGGCTTCATCGAAGCGGGCTTTTATTTCCACAAATACACGTACCTTTTTTCCGTTCCGGGCGGCATTGATGAGGGCACGTACAATGGCCGAGTCGGAGGCCACGCGGTATTGGGTGGTGTAGATTTCGGTGACCTGGGGGTCGTTGGCGGCTTCATTGAGGAACCGCAGCACGTAATCATAGGTTTGGTAGGGCAGGTGCAGCACGTACTCCTGTTGGCCAAGGGTAGCGAAGAGGGAGGGCTCGGCATCCATAGCCGGGTGTGGCAGCTGGGGTAGGGGGATAACTTCCAGCTGAGGCGAAAGGGGGTTGGGAAAAGTGAAAAAATCGTTGAAATTGTGGTAACGCCCACCGGGGATGAGGTCTTCTTCCTCCAGCATAAAAGTTTGGCGCAGGTAATTGAGCAGCTCGGTGCTCATGTTTTTGTCGTATAGAAAGCGTGCCGGTGCACCCACCTGCCGTTTGCTGAGGTTGCGCTGAATTTTTTCTACCAGGTCGCCGCTGAACTCATCTTCAATTTGCAGGTCGGCATCGCGGGAAAGCTTGATGCTGCCGCACTCCTCTATGTCAAAACCCGGAAAGATTTCGTCCAGGTGATAGCGCACGATGTCATCCAGAAACATGATGTCATAGCCATCGTCCACCTGTGGGAGCTCCACAAAGCGGCCAAAATAGTGGGTGGGAATTTGCACAATGGCAAAAAACACTTTTTTCTTTCCGGGGCGGGCTTGTTCGCGTTCCAACGGGGATTGTTTCATCCCCTGGGGGCGCAGGGCCATTTTTACGGCCAGGTAGAGGGCCCGGTCGCGCAGGAAATGGGCAATTTTTCCCTTCATCAAAATTACCGGATGCACAAAGGGCAAGACCTGTTCGGTAAAAAACTTGCTTACAAAAGCCTGCTGGCTTTCCGCTTCGGGCACATTGGTCAGCAGCCGTATGCCGTGGGCCGCCAGGCCGGGCAGGAGGTCGTCCCTGAATACAGCCCCGAAGTCTTCCTGCTGCCGCAACACTTCTGCATGTATGCTTTGGAGCAGTTTGCGGGGGCCGAAGATGCCCATTTTTTTGCGTTTCTTCTTCTTCAGCTTGAGGATGCTGCGGATGGAGGCCACCCGCACGCGAAAAAATTCATCCAGGTTGGAGGAATAGATGGCCAGAAACTTCAGTCGCTCATACAGCGGCAATTCGGGGTCCTGGGCTTCCATCAATACACGGTAATTGAAAGAAAGCCAACTGAGGTCTCGGTCGTAATAGGGTTGGTCCGGCATGCTGGTAATTTTGGAATAAAAATAAAAGCACTTTTTAAAGCATAAAGGCTGGCTGGTGGTACACCAACGGGATGGGGTTGTCGGCTGGGGCCATCTGGGGGTTCAGATGGTAGGCGTAGATCTCGTACTGCTTGAGGTAGGGAATCAGCTTTTTGTAGTGGGTGTGTACCCCGTCGGCATTGGCAAAACACATTTCGTGAAAAACGCGTATGCTCCCGGCTTGTTGTCTGCCCAAAAACTCAAACAGCAATTCTGGCTGGCCAATATCCCCGGAGTATAGGATGAGTTCATCATTTTCCCGGAAATAATAGGCAAAACTCTTCATGCCCACTGCATGCAGGTTGGTCGTTTCTATGGCTCCCACTCCTTGCACGCTTTGGATGGGCGCAAAGTGGGCATAATTGTCGGGTTTGAGCAGGGAAAAAGCCAGAAAAGCCTGCACATCGGCCAGAAACTCCTCGTTGGGGTACAGAATAGTGGGCTTGATGTGCACAGCAGAACGGTGCTTGCGGTGCAGCAGGGCGGTGGCCAGGCTGCCGGCGTGGTCGTCGTGCAAATGGGTAATGACAATGTAGTCGATCAAATCAACCACCTGTTTTTCTGCCAGCCGGGGATATACATTGTAGCCACAGTCAATGAGAATGTGCTTGCCCGACATGCTCACCAAAGCCGAAGAGTTGCCATATTCATGGTCAAAAGCTCCTCCCGTTCCGATAAACTTTATTTGCATGGCCCCAAGATACAACAAGAATTTGTAATGGCTAATGGATGAAATTGTTAAATTGCTTGCTGATTAGAAAAAAAAAGCAAAAAATGATTCAATCAATGACCGGCTATGGCGCCGCAACCAAAAGCTCTCCAAATTATAAAGTTACGGTCGAATTCAAATCCCTGAACAGCAAATACCTGGAATTTGGGCTCAAATTACCAAAAGTGTATGTCAAATACGAAAATAAACTGCGCTCCCAACTGACCAAACAACTCAAACGGGGCAAGATTATTCTGCTGCTCAATGTAGAACTGCTCAACGCTGAAAAGCGGGGCCTGAACATCAACCGTTTTCTGGTAAAGAGCTATGTGCGCGAGCTCAAGGCACTCAAAGAAGAGGAAGACATAGCCGGAGAAATTGACCTGGCGTTTTTGCTCACCCTGCCCGAAATTATCCCCACAGAGCAGGACCAGGAAGATGCCGAAGAGTGGTCGCTGATAGAAGCTGCGGCAAAAGAGGCCTGCAACAACCTCATCAAAAGCCGAATGGAAGAAGGTAAAGCCCTGGATGCCGACCTGCAACTGAGGCACCAGCACATCAGCGAAACGCTCGATAAGATCGAAAAACTGGCACCTGAGCGCATGCACCGCCTGCGCGAGCGCCTGGAAACGGCCCTGAACGATATTCGCAACAAAATTGCCGACCTGGACAACAACCGCTTTGAGCAGGAGTTGATCTTTTACCTGGAAAAATTTGACATCAATGAGGAAATCGTGCGCCTGCGGCAACACCTCAATTATTTTGACGAATTGAGAAAAGCACCCGAAAGCAATGGCAAGAAGCTGCAATTTCTCTCCCAGGAAATGGGGCGCGAAATTAATACCATTGGCTCTAAAGCCAACGATGCCAAGATACAGCGGCTGGTGGTGAAAATGAAGGATGAACTGGAAAAAATCAAAGAGCAAGTATTAAATATCGTCTAATACAGCGCCCACATATTAGCCTGGAAAATATGCTTATCAAACTCACCCTTTCTTTGCTCATCTTGCTGCCGGGCCTGGGGCTGTGTATGCAGGGGCTGCATGCCCAGTCGTTGCTGATCCGCAATGTACGCATTGTGGATGTAGAAAAGGGGCGGGTGCTTCCCCCCTGCGACATCCTCATTGACCAGGGGCGCATCAGCGGCATCACCCAGGTAGGGGCCATTCGATTGATGCCACACGTCAAAATTTATCAGGCCGGAGGCAAGTACATCATTCCCGGCCTGTGGGACATGCACACCCACCCCGACGACCCCGAGCTGTGGCGCATGAAGCCCGATGCCAAAAGCCGCGATCTGCTGCTGCCGCAATTTGTGATGCATGGCGTAACGGGAACCCGCGACATGGCCGGCAGCCTGGAGGTGGTCAAAGACTGGAAAAGGCGCATCCAAAGTGGGGAGCTCATCGGGCCGGAAATATTTGCGGCTGGCCCCCTGCTGGATGGGCCCAACCCCATGTGGGATGGGTCGGTGGGCATTGCCAGCCCCCAAAGGGTGCAGCCCGTGGTGGATTCCCTCATACGGGAGGGGGTGGATTTTCTCAAGGTGTATTCCCTGCTGCCCCGGGATATCTATTTTGCCCTGAGTAAATACGCCAACCAAATTGATTTTCCTTTTTGCGGTCACGTGCCCAATGAGGTCAGCTGCGCCGAGGCGGCCCAAAGCGGCATGAAAAGCCAGGAGCACCTCCTGGGCATACTGCTCGACTGCTCCAGCCGCAGCGAGGAGGTGCGGGCCAATAAGGTGGATTTTGGCCAGGCCAAAGGCCTGGACCGCTATGTGCTGCGCCAGCAACTGCTGCTGGATACCTACGACCCCCAAAAGGCGCAGCAACTGTTTCAAACCTTTGTGAAATACGGCAGCTGGCACACCCCTACGCTGAGCATGTGGTACAAAAATGCCTGGTTTGAGCGCGAAGTGGAAAAAGACCGGGAACTGTATGCGTACCTGCCCGAATACATGCGCCGCTACTGGACCCCAGAGGAGAACGATCACCTTCGCTACCGCGATCACCAGGGCTTTATTCAGATGAAGCAGCAACTCTACCGCAAATACGAAGAGCTGGTAAAGGCCATGCACCAGGCCGGTGTACCCTTGCTGGCCGGCACCGACATGGGCGCCAACCCGCTTTGTTTTCCCGGCATTGGCCTGCACAATGAATTGAGCTGCCTGGTGGCTGCCGGCCTCAGCCCGGCTGAAGCCCTGAAAACGGCTACGCTTAACCCGGCCATTTACCTGGGCATAGAAAAAGACTACGGTACGGTGGCCGAGGGTAAAGTAGCCGACCTGGTGATATTGGAGGAAAACCCCCTGGAGGATATAGCGCATATACGCGAGATCAGGGCCGTATTTAAAAATGGCAAGCTGTATGATGAGCAAGCCAGAGCGCGCATCCTGGATGAAATAGCCGCAAAGCTCAAATAAAAAAAAGGCAGTGATATACACTGCCCGGAAAACACAGGAGTAGTTAAACAGACTTCAGACGCACATTATACGTTCAGGCTTACTGATCCTGCCAGGGATCGTAGGAACCAAAATTCCATATATGGCCTTCGGGATCGGAGCAGGTGTAGCTTTGGCCTCCATATTCCTCCGTTTTGAGTTCGAGCAAGATACGGGCACCTGCAGCTTTGGCCCGCTGGTAGTGGGCCTTCATGGCATCGTCTGGCAGCACGATATAGGGTGTTTGGGTTTCCTGGCCGCTTGTTTGAGCCGGCAGGCGGAGGTAATTGCCAAACTCAGAGGTTCTTTCTGCCGAACTGAGCATAATCATCACTCCGGGCCCCATGGAGAGCTGGGCATGGGCAATGGTGTGTTCGTCCTGGGGTACTACCAGGCGTTTTTCAAAACCAAAAGCCTGACAAAGCCATTCGATGGCCTTAGGGGCATGCTGATAGGTCAGACAGGGGATAATGGAGGTGGCTGTTGCCATAGTTGAGTGTGTTGTATGTGTTTA
Organism: Bacteroidota bacterium; assembly: GCA_003696835.1. GTDB lineage: Bacteria > Bacteroidota > Bacteroidia > J057 > J057 > J057. The sequence continues at coordinate 11,432 of RFHT01000223.1, read as the reverse complement.
AAAGAGCATTGAACGTATAGATGAGTTGCTCCTTAAGCCGCAATGGACTCGGGCAGGGGATTTTCTTGCAGCTCGATAACGGGCATGAGGTGCAGTGCCTGGGTATCATTTTGCAGAAACAAGCGACGGAGGGCCCCCAGGGAGCTGTGAGGGTTGAGCCAGAGGCTTTCGGCCTGTCTGGGTAGAATAAGCGGCATGCGCAGGCCCAGGGAGTGAAAGCGAGCTGGCGCAGCGGCGGTGAGGATGGCGAAGCAACAAGTTTCGCTGCCGTCTTTGAGGCGGTTGGTGGTATATATACCGGCGAAGCAGAAGTTCTGACCGTCCTGCCGGGCGAGTTTCAGCATTTGGCTGCCTGCCTGGGGAGGGGAGTTTTTGCCCACATAAAACCCATCGGCGGGAATGAGGCACCGCCGCTGGCTCAGGGCCAGCTGGTAAGGGGTGTATTCAAAGAGGTGGTCCACATCGGCAAAGGTGCGGGCTTTGCGCTCCTCCCCACGGGCCCAGGCAGGCACAAAGCCCCAGCGGAAAAAGCGCAGGCGCGTTTGGCCAAACTCATCTACCAGTACGGGAGAGAACTCCTCGGGAAGAAAACGGCCGCCTTCCAGCAGGCGCAGGCTGGGCCGGGAGTGCGTGTCCGGGCCATTGGGCCTGTATTGGGAGTTGAAAGTATAGGATGCTAAAAACATACGCTTTGTGCTTAAGTATGTGGTAAATATAGCACTTATTTTTAGAAATGCAAAAATAATGAGGATATAATGCTATTTTTTTTAGCCTTTATTAATTTGTCCTTCCCTGCCTGTTGCCTGTTAGGGAAGAAATGCTTTATTTTGGGAAATCCTTTAGAATGAACGAATTCGTATTCTAAGCAATGAACGCGTGCTGAATACACGATACACACATAGTCCGAGCCTAACTCCTTCTTCTTCAATTGTTTGCAAAACAATTGTCCGGGATTATGTAAAAACATCCTTCCTTAATCATTGCTTAACACACTTCTCTTACCTTTGCCACAAATTATTCATCTTCATTATAATCAATCAAACGCTCATGAATCGGAGACTTTTACACTATGTATTGGTGTTGTTTGTGCTGCTGGGTGTTGGCTTTGAGGCTTATGCTCAAGGCGTTATCCGCGGCCAGATAACGGACAAAGACAACGACATGGCTCTGGTAGGTGCCAGAGTGGTGCTGAAAGACACCTACAAAGGTGCCATTACGGACGGTGAAGGCTACTTTACCCTTAAAGTAGATCCGGGAACCTACACCCTGGAGATCACCTACATCGGATATACCTCTGCCGAGCAGCAGGTAACGGTACGGGACGGGGAAACGGTTGAACTGGGTACCATCAGCATGGCCTCTGACGCCATCGCTCTGGATGAAGTCAACATTCTGGCTTCGGTGGCCGTGGACCGTCAAACGCCTGTGGCGGTAAGCAGCATCTCTACCGACCAGATAGAAACCAAGCTGGGCACGCAGGAATTTCCCGAAATCCTCAAGTCCACGCCTTCTATCTATACCACCAAGCAAGGTGGTGGCTGGGGCGATGCCCGCATCAATGTACGCGGCTTTGACCAGCGCAACACCGCTGTGCTCATCAACGGTATTCCCGTCAACGATATGGAAAACGGCTGGGTTTATTGGTCCAACTGGGCTGGCCTGAGCGACGTAACCCGTACCATACAGGTGCAGCGCGGCCTGGGAGCTTCCAAGCTGGCCATCAACTCGGTGGGGGGTACCATCAACCTCATTACCAAAACCACGGACATGAAGGCTGGTGGCAGTGCGCAGTTTACCGTAGGAAATGACGGCTACTTCAAAGCGTCCTTTACGGCTTCTACCGGCCGCCTCGAAGGGGGATGGGCCTTTACCGTGTCGGGCTCCCGTACGGTGGGCAATGGCTACATTGACGCTGCCTACATCGATGGTTACTCCTACTTCGCCTCTATTTCCAAAGAGCTGGGCGAAAACCATCAGCTGGTGTTTACGGCTATTGGCGCCCCCCAAAAACACGGACAGCGCTCCTTTGCCGAACGCCTCAAAACCTATGTGCCTTTTGAAGGAGCTGCTTTTTACGACGAGCTGATCAAAAAATCCAAAACGGCTGACTTTGATGAGCGCATTGACGGACCCGGCGATGTGGGCAAATACTCGCCCTGGGGCAATGTGCGCTACAACTCCGACTGGGGTATTCGCGACGGAGAAATTTTCAACATACGCGAAAACTTCTACCACAAACCTCAGCTGGCCCTGAACCACTACTGGAGCATCAACAGCAATACCACCCTGGCCACCTCTTTCTACTACTCCATTGGCCGTGGTGGCGGTACTGGCGACCGGGGCCGGATCAGCGGCAGAGGTACCTGGGGCTTCCGCGATGGCAACGGCATCATACGCGTGGATGACATTGTAGCCTGGAACCGCGGCGGCAACGGCATTTCGGGCTTCCCCGAAGTGGGTGCTCTCAAGCATGAGCAGTATGGATATGTTGCCGGTGAAAGGCTGGGGCTCATCAAGCGTGCTTCCATGAACGAGCACAACTGGATGGGCGTGCTTTCTACCCTCAATACCAAGCTCACCGACAAGCTCAACCTCATCGTAGGGGCCGACATTCGCTACTACAAAGGCCTGCACTACCGCAAAGCTGTGGACCTGCTGGGTGCCGACTACTGGCTCGACCCCAGGGATGTGAACAACAAGAGCACCGAAGTTGATATTGACGGCAATGGCAGCATCAGCAGCTGGGAGCAGGGCCGCCTGATCAAAGCCGACGACAAGCTCTGGGGCAACCCCGGGCAGGAAAACAAAGTCAACTACGACAACGACGGCATCGTGAACTGGCAGGGTGGTTTTGCCCAGCTCGAGTACGTGGGCGACGATGGCTTCTCGGCCTTCATTGCCGGCTCGGGCTCCAACACCAGCTACAAGCGCGTGGACCGCTTTGCTTATACCCCCGGTAACCAGGAGTCTCAGACCCTCAGCTTCCCCGGGTTTAACACCAAGGCAGGTTTCAACTACAACCTCGACAGCAAAAACAACTTCTTCGTCAATGGTGGCTACTACTCCCGTGCCCCCATCTTCGACGTGGCCTTCCCCAACTTCGTGAATGACGGTAACCCCAATGCCGAAAACGAAAAGGTACTGGCCGTGGAAGCAGGTTATGGCGTGCGCGCCGGCCGTTTTGCTGCCAATATCAACATCTATAACACCTTGTGGAAGGACCGCAACCTCTTCCGTCGTTTCTTCGACTCTCAGGGCAACCAGTACCAGGCCAACCTCACCGGTCTCGACGCCCTGCACAAAGGCATAGAGATTGACTTCAACGCCAAACCCATTGAAGGCCTCACCGTTACGGGTATGTTCTCGCTGGGCGACTGGCGCTGGAAAAACAACATCCAGGCCGAAATCTCGGACGACAATGACGTGGTAATCGGTACGGTAAATGTATTTGCCGACGGCCTTAAAGTAGGCGACGCTGCGCAGACTACCGCTGCTCTGGGCTTCGACTACCAGTTTAAGTTTGGCCTGAGGGTGTTTGCCGACTACACCTACTACAACAACCTCTACGCCAGGTTTGACCCCACCAGCCGCACCGAAGACCCCAACGCGGCACCCCGTTTCAACAACAACGCCACCAAGCTGCCTGACTACGGTCTCGTAGATGCCGGTATCAGCTACACGGTGGACTTCACCGACAAACTGGGTATGCGGGTTTATGGCAATGTATATAACCTCTTTGACGAGCTGTACGTGGCTGAAGCCACCGACCGCCAGGGAGAGTCGCTGGAAAACCTCAACGGTTTCTTCGGCTTTGGCCGTACCTGGAGCGCCGGTGTGAAGATTTTCTTCTGGTAATCGCCTTGACTGAACAGGCAAAAAATTATGAGCCAGCCCGAACATTCGGGCTGGCTCATGTGCATTTCTGGCCCCTTGCGAACCGGAGCAGCTTTCAGGAGGCACCCATTACCCGTTTTCGGTGCTCCATGCCCCACTCCAGCATTACCTCCAGCACTTTCCTGAAAGACTGCCCCGATTCTGTGAGCTCGTAGATAATGGTGACGGGTACGGTGTCATGAACCACGCGCCTGACCATGCCGTTGGCTTCCAAATCCCGTAGCTCCTTGGACAACATGCGGGGAGTGATTTTGGGAATTTCCTTTTCCAGTTCGGAAAAACGCTTTTTCCCGAAGAGCAATGAGGCGATAATGGGAAGCAGCGCAACATTCCGCAATTGATCCGATACGAAAGCAGCCACTCGCTGGGCAAACTGGCCGCTCCTACCCCCGACCACTTTGTACCGGTGCTTTACAGCCTGGGGGCAATGGACCCCAAAGACGAAATCAAGCATTTTTATGAGGGGCAACCCAGCTTGCCCGCATTCAGTGAGCGAAGCTTTATTGCTGCATAAGGCGGAAAATTGCTATACATGAAAAGGGCATTAATTCTGCAAGGAGGTGCTCAAAATCACAACTATCTTTGGGCTTGTACGTAATTATTGTGTACATTTATGCCAATTGTTTCACCTTCATTGCTATGGCAAATAAAGAAATGGCCCGGTTTAATGCCCGTTTAACAAAAGAGCAAAAGGAATTTTTTGAGTATGCTTCACGCCTGGGCGGGTTTCGGAGCCTGACGGACTTCATCATCCAGTCTGCACAATCAAAGGCAAAAGAAATTATAAAGGAGCACAACAGGATACTGGCATCCCGCCGGGACCAGGAAATATTTTTTGAGGCCTTGCTGCAACCTGAAGCGCCCGGGCAGGAGTTGCGGGATGCAGCAGCGGCTTACAAACGGGCTTTGGAAAGATGACAGCTTTTCTGACAGAGCCTTTGAATTCCAGCCATAAAAAATCGGACTTCCGATGTGGATATGCAATGTTGGACCGATACCTTCACAAACAGGCCAAACAAGATGTAAAGCGCAAACTATCTGCCTGTTTTATTCTTTCTGATACTGACCATACCGTTAAAGGATACTATACCCTTTCAAATGCCGGAATTTCAAGAAGCCTGATCCCTGAGGAAATAAAAAACCGGCTTCCCCTTTCCTATGAATCCCTGCCGGTAACCTTGCTGGGAAGATTGGCCGTTTCGGAATTATTTAAAGGCCAGGGACTGGGCAGCTTACTGCTGATTGATGCATTGAAGAGAAGCTATATTGTTTCAAACACAATCGGTTCTATGGCCGTAGTTGTGGATCCTATTGACGAACATGCCAGAACCTTCTACGCGAGATTTCAGTTTATCGAGCTTCCCGGTAGCGGAAAAATGTTTCTTCCCATGAAAACCATTGAGCAACTATTTATTTAGCCAGGCCTAGCCGGCGGCAGCTTCCAGCAGCTGCTGTATGCGCCTGGCTACGATGCGTTCCTCACCCGGATTCATCATCCAGGTGGTGATGTCCACCGACTCATTTCCCCCTACGGTTTCAATGGAGGGGTGTCCCATTCTGAGCTGCTGGCGCAGCTCGTCGGGGGTGATGCTGATCTGCTGCTGGTTCCAGCGTATGCGCAGGGAGGGCACGTGGTTGGCGATTTCGGGCACGTGAATTTCCGTTTCCACGCCTTTCACGGCAGAGGCTGCCTCGCTGATGTGCCGGATCTGGCTTTCCCACAGCTTCCAGTCGGCCTCGTGGTCGCGGGCCAGGTAGTTTTCCAGGGCGGCCAGCATGCCCAGTATTTCTTCTTTGTTGACCTTGTTGGTTCTGGCCACGGTATTGCCTCTGGGTGGCGCATTGAGTCGGGCGGCTGCGATGAGGTCCTTCCTGCCCAGCAGCAGCCCTGCACTCTGGGGGCCGCGCAGGCCTTTTCCTCCGGAAAAGCACACCAGGTCAAAGCCCATTTCGGTGTATTTCCACAGGTTGGAGACGGGAGGCACATCGGCTGCACAGTCGTTGAAGGTGGGGATGCCGTGCTTTTTGCCTATGGCTATAAACTCCTCGTATTTCACCTGTCCTTTTGGGTTGGCATAATTGAGAAACCACAGCATGGCCGTTTTTTCATTGATGGCTTTTTCCATCTCTTTGGCCGTTTCTACTTCCACCAGCTTCACCCCGCAGTTGCGGATGGCGTGGTCGTAGCCCACCCGGTGTGTTTTTTGGATGATGACCTCGGTTTTGATGCCCCGCATATCATTGGGGATGCGCCGGGCCTTTTCGGCATCCATGCCGGTGAGCACCCCGGCAGTTCCCAGGGTAATGGCCGAAGCGGCCCCGGCCGTAACCATGGCGGCCTCGGCACGCACCAGCTCGGCTATGCGCTCACCCACGCGGTCCTGCAGCTCGTCCAGGTTCACGTATTGAGTGGCTGCGTAGGCAATGGCGTCCAGGGTTTCGGGGCGCATGAGGGAGCCCGTAAGGGCCGTATAGGTACCGGCCGCATTGATGAAGGTACGCACGCCCAATTCTTTGAAATAATCGCGTACCGGAGCTGCCGGAGCAGCAGCAGCCGTAGCTGCCAGGGCGGAGCCGCCAAACAAGCCGCCCACAAAGGGCAGGGTTGCCAGGCCTTTGAGTAATTGTCTTCTGTTTGGCATGTTGAGGGGGGTAAATAGGTTAATACGATTTGCAGGCAGCTGCCATCAGCCTATTTTAAGGCAGCAATACAATCAATTTCTACCAGGGAATCTCCCGGCACACCTCCGTAGGTGGCTACCGTGGTGCGCACTGGTGGCTTTTCGCCAAAGCGTCCCCTGTACATTTCGTTCATGGCGTGATAATCTGCCAGGTCGTGCAGATATACGTTTACCTTGAGCACCTTTTCCATGGAAGAGCCGTGCTTGATGAGCTCTTTTTCCAGGGCATCCAGCACGTGTTTGGTATGGGCCTTGATGTCGCCTTCAAAGTGGGCTCCCTTGCCGGCCAGAAAGAGCAGATCGCCATATACAATGGCACTGGAAAAGAGGGGGACCTCATTTTGATACACCACTTCACCCACCACCTTTTTTTGTTTGGAGGAAGGTTGGGAGGACAGGGCGGCCTTGGCCGCGCCCATACCCATGAGGCCTGCCAGCAGCAGGCCGGCTTTTTTGAATACGGATCTTCGGTTTGTTTGGGAATTCATGATATTGAGTTTGAATGATGAATACAATAGGGGAGGGGGCAGGCCTTATTTTTCCTGGTACAGAGGCCGGGAAATGCCGTTGAGGTCCCACACCACCCTGCCTTCGCGCAGGGTGAGCTCACATTCCAGCTTTTGATCGCCCATGATCTTCATGCCCACCACATCCACAAAGCCAAAACTGCCTGTGTGCAGCCTGAGTACGGCCACATCGGCCACGGCCCCTTCGCTGAGGTGGCCCAGTTCTTCCCGCTGAATGATGCGGGCGGGATTCCAGGTAGCAGCCGTAATGACTTCCTGCAGGCTCAAGTCCATATTGAGAAATTTGGACATGACATTGAGCATGTTTTTCATACCGGCATTCATGCTACCGGTGTGCAGGTCGGTGCTGATGGAGTTGGGTTTGAGGCCCTGTTTAATGGCGGGGATGGCCTGATCAAAGCGAAAACTGCCGCCTCCGTGGCCCACGTCGAAAATGACGCCCCGTCTTTGGGCCTGGAGGGTAAAAGGCCGTAGTTTTCCCTGCTCATCCACCACGGGTATTCTTCTGTCCACGTGGGCATAGCAGTGGGTGAGTATATCACCGGGGCGGAGTTTTTCCATGAGCAGGGTCTCCAGGGAAAGGGGGGGATCGTATCCGCCAAAGTCCACCATGACGGGTATGCCGGCCTGACGGCCGGCCTCCACGGCCCGCTCGGTGGGAATCCATTCCGGCCCGTAGTAGTGGGCCAGCTTGATGCCCACGATGTAGTCGGCGTACTGTTTGGCCACCATGGCCGTGAGCTTGGGGTCCATGTCGGCCAGGTCTTGCTCAATGGCCCCTCCGCTCATACCACGGCCCACGATGTTGAGAAAGGCCAGCACGCGGGTTTGCGACTTGTCGATGGTTTGTTTTTTGAAGATTCGGAAGTTGCGCCAGCCGGGGCTGCCGGCATCCACCACGGTAGTTACGCCTGCGCGAAAGGTGAAGCCGTCGGGGGGCAGGGCACTGTAGCTGTTTTTGAGGTAGGCATCTTCCCTGGTGCCCCAGAAGTGGTGGCCGTGTATGTCGATGAGGCCAGGCACCACGTACAGCCCTTTGGCATCCACTACCTGGCGGGCCAGGGCGGGGTCAATGCGGGGGGCCACCTGCAGGATTTTGCCATCTTTGATGGCTACATCCATGAGGCCGTTGCGCCCGTTTTTGGGGTCGATCACGTGCCCGCCTGCAATGAGCAGGTCGATTTGCTGGGCTGTAACAGCCAGTGCCAGCATACCTATGAGGAAAAGGAGCAATATTTTTTTCATGTTTGGAGGGTTGTGGAATGGGGGTTAAAAAACTATGGGTAGTTGCTCAGGGCTGTTTCAGTCTTTTTCGCAGGCGGCTCACTTCTTCGGGGCTGATGCTACTGGCGTCATTTCCAAAATTTTGGCGGATATAAGTGAGCACATTGGCCAATTCTTCATCACTCAAAAAACTATGCTGTGGCATCACCTGGTTAAAGGTTTCCCCATGGACTTCTATGGGCCCTTCCATGCCATTGAGCACAATTTCTATCAGTCGTTCTTTATCTCCCAGCACCCACTCGGTTTGTACCAGGGAAGGGAAGCGTCCGGAGGCTCCTTTTCCATTGGTTTGGTGGCAGATGCCGCAATAGGTGTTATAGACGTAAGCTCCGTCAGACAGCTTGTCTTTTTGCAAATTGTCGGCTACGGGGTCTGGGGTACGAATATGGGCCATTGTTTTGCGGCTTTCCATCTGGGCAAGCTGGGCAGGGCCAAAAGTTTCTTTGTTACCTTTAAACATCACCCGCCAGATTTTACCTTTTTCGGTATCTCCCAGGTAGAGGGAGCCGTCGGGTCCCTGGGCGATGCCCATTGGCCTGTAGTGGGCGTCGCTGACACTCACAATGGGATCCACAACGGCAAAACCGTCGGCAAACACCTCCCATTCGCCGGTGGGCTGGCCATTTGCAAAGGGCACAAAGCACACAAAATAGCCCGACTGTGGATAGGGCGCCCGGTTGGTGGAGCCATGAAAGGCGATGAAGGCGCCGTTTTGGTATCGGGGGGGAAATTGATCGCCGGTATAGAAGAGCAGGTCGTTGGGGGCCCAGTGGCCGGGAAAGCCGATGAGGGGGAGCTTGTACTGAGCGCAGCGACCCACGATGTTGCCGTCGCCTCCGTATTCGGGGGCGAGTACTTTTTTGCCCTGCAGCTGGTCGTAGTAGCAGTAGGGCCAGCCGAAGTGGTCGCCTTCTTTTACGCGCACAAATTCTTCGGCGGGCAGCAGGGCGCTTTGCCAGGGGGTAAAGCGGTCGGGGAAGAGGCGCAGCAGGTCGTCGCGCCCGTGAATGACCACGTACAGTTCTTCATCGGCGGCATTCCAGTCCATGGCCACCACGCTGCGGATGCCAGTGGCAAAGCGGGTGCCGTCGCGCTGGGTTTGGCCGGGTTTTTCGGCATCGAAGCGCCAGATGCCGGCATGGTCTTCCAACTGGGGGCAGGGGTCCAGCCCGGGCTGGCCGGGGGTGCGCTTGGGCTCCTGGCAGGCGTTGGAGGGGGCTCCAAAGGGTACGTACAAATGCCCCTTGTTGTCGAAGGCGAGGGGCTTGGCAATGTGCTCGTGCTTGCCGTGAGGGTGATCGTCCTGCACAATGAGCTCGGGCTCACCTATTGGTTTGAGTCTGCCGGGCCTGATTTTGACGCGGTAAACGTTTAGCTCTGAGCTGTAGTACAGATAGTTTTTGTATATGCGGGCGCCCGTTTCCAGGCTCCATTTTCCTTGCATTCCGTACTTTCCAAAGGTAAACTGCTGGTCGGCCTTGCCATCGCCGTTTTTGTCTCTAAGGCCCGTCACACCACCTTCTTCGGTGGGGCGGCGTAGCTTCACATAGAGGTTGCCGCCTTTGCTTACGGCCAGGTGGCGGGCCTTGCCCGGCAGGCTGTCCACTACTACCACGGCTTCAAATCCCTGCGGCAGAAACAGGCCGCCATTATCGGCATCGCCCGCAGGCAGGCCGGGTGTACATTGAACCAAAAGACCAACAAGCGCCAGGGCGGCTATGCCAATCAATAGCTGAGGGTTCCAATGGATGTGTGTGTGCATACGATGGCAGTTGGAGTTTTACATTACTGCTAAAGGGAAAAATCAATGTTTCGTTTATCGTGCCATCTGCCAGGCGCGGCCCGGAATGCGGGTTCTGAACCGCTCTATGCAGCCCCGGTCTGCCAGGGTTACATAGCAGGTCTTTCCATCGGGGCCGCCAAAGGCGATGTTGCTGGGTTTGGTGCCCCTGAGCTGAACTTCACGCAGGCTTTCTCCTTCCGGAGAGAGGATGAGCACCGTGCCTTTTCCGTAGCGGGTGAGGTAGAGGTTGCCTGCTGTATCGCAGCGCATGCCGTCCATGCCGTAGTCGGCAAACTGAATCAGCAGGCGTTTGTTGCTGATGCTTCCATCGGCAGCGAGGTCATATACCCATACATTTCGCTGCTCGCTTTCATTCACATACAACTTACGCTCATCGGGGCTCACTTCTATGCCATTGGTTGTGCCCATGTTGCGTTCGAGTAGATGGGTACTGCCATCTGTGTCAATTCTCCACAAATTGCCGGTTTTTTCTTTCCAGTTGGGGTCGCTGGCAAAGAGGGTGCCGTTCTTCATCATGGCCAGGTCATTGGGCTGGTTCATGCCGGAGTCGTGTGCATGCACGCTTATTTCTCTGGTTAGCGGATGGATTTTGAGCACATTGTGGCCGGTATAGTCTGCCACAAACAGCTCGCCCTGCTGGTTGATGCGAATGCCATTGCCGATGCTGCCTTCGGGCAGATCCACAAAACGGCTTGCAATGCCCTGGGGGCTTACTTTTCCAATGGTGCCCTGCACCTCAAAGTTAACGGCATAGAGGTTGCCAGCCTGATCCACTGCGGGCCCTTCTATCCCGGCAGTAAAAGCCCCCTCTTGGGTAAAATCTGTGGCCAGGTAGTATGCTTCCTCTTCCTGCTGCCTGCTATCACTGGAAGCACATGCGCCCAGCAGCCCACAAAGGAAGTACACACTGATGGTAAACCGAACATTTTTCATACCCATAGTTGAGGTTGACCATGCCAGAAAACAGACCACCGCCACCAGTGGCAGGGCGATGGCAGACATTGATACCTCATGTTATTTATTTCCACTTCTATAAACAAGCAAAGTAGCAGGCAAAGCATTGCGCTGTTTGACTGGCAAAAAAAAATGAATGTCGTGTTTCGGAACCCGAGGGGGGAGAATAGATTGTTATCAAAAGTTGGGGTAACTATTCAGCACCCTCAGTGTGAAAAAAAACAATTGTTGTAAGTTGCTCATTTTCAATGAAATGTATTAACCACCTCCAACTCCTCCTTGAAAAGG
>RFHT01000222.1 GCA_003696835.1 Bacteroidota bacterium | reverse complement strand
GCAGGGGGCAGGGGGCAGGTGACAAGTAGCAGGTGACAAGTAGCAGGTGACAAGTAGCAGGTGACAAGATATCCTGTGACCTGCATCTCCTTAAAGGAGTCTCCGCTGCGCTACGACCTGCATCCTGTGACCTGCATCTCCTTAAAGGAGTCTCCGCTGCGCTACGACCTGCATCCTGTGACCTGCATCCTGCATCCTGCATGTAGTGCCATCTGGGAGTACATAAGAAATGCCCGGATGATTGGGAAAATTTGGTGCTTAAAACATGCAGGCATTGGCAAGGCAAGGCGCTCGTCATTCATCATTCGCTTTCAGATTTTCTCTGGCTGAATTTTCTCATGTGCTGTACATTGGCTATATTCGGCCTTGTTCACCAATGTCAGCTTTCGTATGAGTGATACCGGCAAATTCAGCATCTTTGTGGTCGAGGATGATGAGTGGTACAGAGAACTAATCGCCTACAACCTGGAGTTGAATCCAGACTTTGAAGTGCTGCGTTTTGAAAACGCAGGAGAAGCCCTTAAATCCCTGCATTTACAGCCACAGATCATTACCCTGGACTACCGCCTGCCCGACATGGAGGGGGATGAAGCCCTGAAAAAAATCAAGGATGTCAACCCCGATATTGAAGTGATCGTCATTTCGGAGCAGGACAAAATAGAAACGGCTGTGGAGTTGCTCAAGTTGGGGGCGTATGACTACATCACCAAAACCAGCGATATACGCGACCGCCTGCTGAATGTGGTCAACCACATTCGGAAAAATGCTTCCCTCAAATCCCGTATCAGCCGGCTGGAAAAGGAGGTATCGCAGAAGTACAATTTCTCAACTTCTATCATTGGGCAAAGCCCCGCCATCAAAAAGGTCTTTTCGCTTATAGAAAAGGCCATACAAACCAATATCACCGTTACCATTACGGGCGAAACCGGCACGGGCAAGGAGCTGGTGGCCAAGGCCATCCACTTCAATTCCAGGCGCAAAAACCAGCCGTTTGTGCCGGTAAACATGGCCGCCATTCCCAGCGAGCTCATTGAGAGCGAGCTATTCGGGCACGAAAAAGGCGCTTTTACCGGGGCCAATATGCGGCGTATCGGCAAGTTTGAAGAAGCCCACCAGGGCACGCTGTTTCTGGACGAAATTGGCGAGATGGACATCACCTTCCAGGCCAAGCTGCTGCGCGCCTTGCAGGAAAAAGAAATCATTCGCATTGGCAGCAACAAAATCGTCAAGACCGACTGCCGCATCATCGTGGCCACCAACCGCAATTTGCTGGAGGAGGTAAAAAAGGGCAATTTTCGCGAAGACCTCTACTACCGCCTTTTCGGCCTACCCATAGAGCTGCCTCCCCTGCGCGAAAGGGGCAATGACATCCTCCTGCTGGCCAAGTACTTTATCGAGGCTTTTTGTAAGGAAAATGCCTTGCCTCCTATGACCATCAGCCCTGCTGCCCAAAAGAAACTCATGGCCTACAATTACCCCGGCAACATACGCGAGCTCAAATCGGTGGTAGAGCTGGCTGCTGTCATGGCCAATGGGGATGAAATCACCGAAGATGAGATCACCTTCAGCACCCACGATGTGCTGCCCAATGTGTTGTCGGAGGAGCTGACGCTCAAGGAATACACCCAGCGCATCGTGAATTTATACCTCAAAAAATACGACAACAACATCAAGCTGGTAGCCGAAAAGCTGGACATAGGCCAGTCCACCATTTACCGCATGCTCAAGGAAATGAAAGAGGCTTAGAGATATTGCCGTATGTCATCTGCAATTTGCTCCATCTCATCCTTGCTGAGGTTGAGGGGCGGATTGGCAAAGTTGAGGTCGCCCATGGAGTTGATGGGTACGAGGTGAATATGGGCGTGTGGGACTTCCAGGCCAATGACGGCGGTGCCTATGCGTTTACATGGGATGGCCGCTTTGAGGGCACGTGCCACCTCGCGGGCAAAGAGATGCAGCCCCACGTAGAGGTCGTCGCGCAAGTCGAAGAGGTAGTCCACCTCTTCTTTGGGGATGACCAGGGTGTGGCCTTTGGTGAGGGGCCTGATGTCGAGAAAGGCCAGGAAGTCGTCGGTTTCTGCCACCTTGTAGCAGGGGAGCTCTCCGGCCACAATTCTACTGAAAACAGAGGGCATGATGTTGGGGAGTTTGAATAATGGGTACAAAAAGGCAGGAGGCCCTGGCAGGGCCTGGCCTAAATAAAGGCCCCCCGGAACGGGGGGCATGTGGTATATGAGATTCCGCAAAAAATAAGGCGTTCATCCTATTCACGGGTAATTTCTAGCAATTTAAACTGGATTTTCCCGGCCGGAGCTTCAATTTCCACAATATCTCCCACTTCTTTGCCCAGCACGGCTTTGCCCACAGGCGACTTGACAGAAATTTTGCCCTGTTTGAGGTTGGCCTCTTCTTCGGCTACCAGGGTGTAGGTTACCTTTTTGTTTAGCTTGATGTTTTTGAGCGTAACGGTGGATAAAATGTAGGCTTTTGAATCGTCGATGTCCGAAGCGTCGAGCACCCTGGCATTGGCGATGGCAGTTTCCAGCTTGGAAATTTCCATTTCCAGCATGCCCTGGGCATCTTTGGCGGCATCGTATTCTGCATTCTCACTCAGGTCGCCCATTTCACGTGCTTTCTGGATCTGGTCGGCAATCTCTTTACGGCCACGGCCCTTGAGTTCCTGCAGTTTACTTTTCAGTTTTTCATAGCCTTCCTTCGTAAAATAATTGACTTCACTCATAACTGTTCATTTAAAAAATCCTATAAATAAGCGCGGAATCTGGTGTTTTTTTGCGCTGTTGAAAAGTTCAGAGATACACAAAAATACAATTGGGTTAGCAGGGGCTAACCCAATCGAGTATATTTTGCTTCCAGAATTAAATATCTATACGTGCACCCAGCACCAAAGTTCCGCCAAAGGGATTGGTAAAGCGATAACTGGCATCGAAGGAGAAGGTGGACATTACCGGAATGCCTTCTACATTCAGTTTACCAGTTTTAAACGGTATTTGAAACGTTGCTCCCATAGACGGACCTGTGAACGCTGTATATCTGGTGTCAAAAATACTTCCAAAAATTCCTTTTTCATACAAAAAAGACCCACGGAAGATGACATACTCTTTGTATTTGTATGCCAAACCAATTCCTCCCTGGTTGTAGTAAAAGGAGTTGGAAATAAAGGCTACTAATATCGTAATTGTATTGCTATTTCCCAAGAAAAAATCGTAAGAACCTCCCATACTGAGCACCGTAGGCAGTTCAAATTTGGCCGTGGGGAGGTTAGTGGTGGTGGTAAAGGGGTTATTGGGCTGAATTTTCACCCTTCCGGCCAGGCCGTCGCCGGCAAAGCGCATGGGGGGGCCGGTGTTGCGCAGGGCAATGCCCAGCTTGATGCGGTCCTTTTCGCCGCTGCGGTATTGAATGCCGGCATCAAAACTCACGCCATTGGCCTGTACCTCCGGGGTGGAGTTGTGCACCACCCGTGCAGTGAGGCCCACATAGATGTGGTCGGTAAACTGGCGGGCATAGGTGAGGCCCACGTTGAGCATGGTGGGGCTGAAAGTGCCCAGGCTGCCGTCGGGCTGGTCCACCGTGGTGCGCACAAACTGCCCCAGGCTAAAAGCCGCCACGCTCACCCCCAGCACGCCGTCGCTCAGCCCCAGGCGCTGGGAAAACCCGAAGGTGTTGATCTGAATATCCGAGCCCATGAGCCAGGCTGTATGCGAAAAAAGCAGCTCCGTGCCCCGGGTGGTGCCCACTCCTCCCGGATTGACCTGGGCGCTCTCTATGCCCGCCGAGCTGCCCAGGTTGATGCCGTTAAAACCCGAACTGCGGGGCATGCTGTTGATCATCAATTCCAGCGCACCGGCCTGTCCTACCCGCTCCGGCTGCGCCTGCACGGCTTGCCATGCCAGCAGGCAGGCTACCATCGTAAAACAATAGAGGTTTTTCATTTCGTTTGTTTTTGGTATGAGATGCAGGCCATATATGGGACTTCCACTGCGTTCCAGTACCTTAAAGGCATCTCCGCTGTGCTACGACCAGCATCCTAGAAAGAATCCAGATCAATCTGGCGCATCACCACAAAAATTTTCAAAATTTTCTCCCCCAAATCCCCTGCATCAATGTGCACGATATATACCCCGCTGGCCACAGGCACACCACTGTGATTTTTGAGGTCCCAGCTGAGCTCAGGTTCTTTGGAGTCCTTTTTATATTGTCGCACCAACTGCCCATTGATGGTAAAGAGGCTGATTTTGCAGCTTTGGGGCAGGTTGGTAAACTTGATCACATTGTCGAGCTGGCCGGTTTCGTAAGCCGAATAGGCGTAGTAAGGGTTGGGCACGGCCAGGATGAGGTCCAATGCATCGCGTGCCACCTCCGTTTGGCCAAAAGCAGCTGCCTGGTCCAGGGTATTAAAGGTGAAAGTGGGGGGCTGGCTGCTGCCGGGCCGGGAGCGAAAAGGCTGTTTGAGGCGAATGGAAATGCGGGCTTCGGCGGGCATTTCTTCGGGCCGTGCAAAGTCGAATCCGGGGGCGAGCATGGGGATGCCTACCCAGGCCACATGGCGGTACACCGAGGCCAGGTTATGGCCGGTATTGCTGAAGAAAATGGCATCAGAGAGGCCGTTAACGGCAATGTTGGCGGCATTTTGCAGGCTGTCTTTGAGGTGCTCAAAGCCGTCGTAGCGCATGTTGGTGACATACACATAGTGCCGGCCGCCCACGCGGTCGAGTACGGTACCTGCATCAGCCGTGGGGTTAAACAGCATGTCATTGCCCCGGTTTTCGCGGTCCCATTCGCTTTCCCCAAAAAAGATGTTGAGGCGCTCGCCGGTGTTGATGTTGATGGCGTATCCGGGGAACCATCCCATGCCGTGGTTTTGGGGGCTTTTGGGGCCTTCACTTTGCCCCTGCAGGTCCACATTGTCGCGCCATTTGGCCGAGAGGGGCCATGCGCCCGAGCCCAGGCCGGAGTTGGGGCTGGTTTCCACCACGGCACAGCGCGACCATTTGGTGGGGTCAGGGGTAAAAACGATGTCCACATCGGGCAGTTGGCGCAGGTTGATGAGGTCGCCAGCGCCTATGCGGCGGTTGGAGGTGCTGATGCCCACCGGCAGGCAGGGCCCGATAACGCCCCCGCCCAGGGGGTCGTTGTTGAAGGAGCGCGCCAGGGCAAAAGGAGCCCAGCGACCACCCAGGATGGACTGAAAGTGCCGGTGCTTGTCGTAAATATAGGCCTGGGTAAACTTGCGCTCGCCCGACTGTATCCAGTTCCATACGGGCAGGCCGTCGTTGTCCTGCAGGCCCGAAAGCCATGCTTGCAGGGGGTCGGAGAAGGAGAGCTCGGCCCCTATGATGCCGGAGTTGCCCGCTATATCCAGGGTATCGCCTGCAAAGCCCACATTTTTCACCGCAACGGAAAAGCCCCGCTCTTTGATCACGCGCTCGGTGCCGCTCAGGGGAGCGGGCAGCACCGGGCTGCCGTCATTGCGGCGGGTGTAAGTGGCAGTGAATACAGGGGAAAAACTGCCTCCTTCAGTGCTGCTTTCGTACAAAATCCACTCAGCAAAAACCGAATCCACCAGCGGCCTGCCGTTGAGGGTGTCCAGTACCT
>RFHT01000221.1 GCA_003696835.1 Bacteroidota bacterium | reverse complement strand
TACGTGGCCGACCGCACCAATACCTTTGCTACGGCTGTGCTGGGCCTTACCCTGCAGTGTGCCCGTTGCCACGACCACAAGTACGATCCCTTCAGTCAACGGGACTACTATCAGTTGTTTGCCTACTTCAATACCCTGGATGAAAGGGGGCAAATTAATTATTTTGACCTGGCGCCCTCCCCCAACATGCGGGTAGAAGACGCCGCCCTGGAGGCCCAGATCAGCTGGCTGGACGCTATGATTAACCTTCAGGAGCAAAGGTTAAATGCACACCTTTCCAGTCAGGATGCAGCATTTGATCGATGGGCAAGTAGCAAGCTGTCCGACCTGGAAGCTCAGGCCCTGCTTGGTGAGGGACTGCAGGCTCACTACACCTTTGACAGCTTTAGCGCACTCAGTAGCCCCAATGAAGTGCCGCGGGCTCCCCTGGCCAAAGCCAATACCGGCCTGGTGCGGGAACTGGAAGCGCCCCAACAGGTAGCGGGCAAACTGGGAGCAGGCCTGCGTTTTGATGGCCACAATTTCATGAATCTGGGAGATGTGGGCGACTTTGAATGGCATGAGCATTTTTCTCTGGGAGCATGGATATGGACCCCTCAAGCCCCGCAGAAAGCGGCTGCCCTCCTGAGCAGACGCAATGGGGAGCAAAAACGCGGGGGTTACGAATTGCTGCTGACACCCGGCCGCCGCTTGCAGGCTTCCCTCATTCACAACTTCCGCAAGGAACGCATTACGGTACAATCCACCGGCCGGGTAAAACTCAACAGCTGGACGCATGTAGCCCTTACTTATGATGGCTCCGGAAAGGCCGAAGGCCTCAGGCTCTACCTCAACGGCAGGGAAAGCCCCCTGCGCATACTGGAAGACCAGCTCAACCGGCAGTCCATCCTCACTGGCAATGATTTCCTGGCGGGGCACTGGACCCATCGCAACCTGCAAAATGGGGAATTGCAGGGCTTCGAAGGCGGCAGCATGGACGACATCCGCCTGTACAGCCGCACCCTATCCGGCTATGAGGTGGGTCTGATGGCTGGGCGGCAGCCCGGCGAGCTGCCTCTGAAGGAAGCCTATCCCCTGTATTTGCGAATACAATCGGCGGCCTTCCGGCAGCAGGCCCAATTGCTCGACAGCCTGCGCAGCGAATGGCGGGAAGTGCCCTACGTCATGATCATGCAGGAGGCCGATTCTCCACGGGCCACACACCTCCTAAGGCGGGGAGCCTACGACGCACCTGGCGAGCGGGTGTATCCGGGTACACCTGCAGCCCTGCCCCCTATGCCGCCGGACTTTCCCCCCAACCGCCTCGGGCTGGCCCGCTGGCTGTGCCTGCCCGGCCACCCCCTCACGGCACGGGTAATGGTAAACCGCTGCTGGCAAATCATGTTTGGGCGCGGGCTGGTCAACACGGCCGAAGATTTTGGCAGCCAGGGCGAAATCCCCTCACATCCGGCTCTGCTGGACTGGCTGGCTGTGGATTTTGTGGAAAACGGCTGGAATGTCAAACGGTTGATGAAGCAAATAGCCCTCTCGGCCACTTACCGGCAGTCGGCCCGCATTGCCCCCTCCACCTACAAGAAAGACCCCGCAAATATTTGGCTGGCCCGCGGCCCCAACCAGCGGTTAAGTGCCGAAATGCTGCGCGATAATGCCTTGGCTATCAGTGGCTTGCTGCACCGGGAAGTGGGTGGAAAATGGGTAAAGCCCTACCAGCCTCCCGGCCTTTGGCGTGCCCTGGCCAACCAGATTGGCGAGAACAAATACCGGCCCAGCAAAGGCCACAGGCTCTACCGCCGCAGCCTTTACACCTACTGGAAGCGCACCATTCCTCCTCCCATGATGCTGACCTTTGATGCGGCTGAGCGAACGGTGTGTGTGGTGAAACGGCAGAGCACCAATACCCCCCTGCAGGCCCTGGTGCTGCTCAATGACCCCCAATTTGTGGAGGCCTCGCGTCTCATGGGCGCCCGCATGCTCAAAGAAGGGGGCCATACGCCCGAAGAACGCCTGCGCTGGGGGTTTCGCCTGGCCACCAGCAGGTGGCCCAGCCAAACAGAGCAGGCAGAATTGATGCAGCTGTGGCATACGCTCGAGCAAAGCCGCAGGCAAAACCCCCAAAGCCTGACCAAGGCCTTGCTGGAGGTGGGCGCCTACCCGCTGCCGGAAGAAACGGAGCCCGATGAACTGCTACTTTATACGCTCATAGCCAATACCTTACTGAACCTGGATGAAGCCAAAATGAAATCATGAACAAACCCCTGCTATACGATACGGTCGAACACGAAGCCGCCCTGGCAGTCAACCGGAGGCACTTTCTTTCCCGCATGAGCCTGGGCATTGGCAGCGCAGCCCTGGCTACTTTGCTGCCCGGATGCAGTAGTGCCGGCCCGGCCCGGCCGGCAGCGGAAAAGCGGGGCATACTGGGTGCTCCCCACCTTGCCCCCAAAGCAAAAAGGGTGATTTACCTCTTCCAGAGTGGTAGCCCTTCCCAAGTCGAATTGTTTGACTATAAGCCACGCATGAAAGAACTGCATGGTACCGAGCTGCCTGCCTCTGTACGTATGGGCCAGCGCCTCACAGGCATGACGGCCTACCAGCAGTCTTTTCCGCTGGTCAATTCCCTCTTCAGCTTCAGTCAGCATGGACAAAGCGGAGCCTGGATCAGTGAACTCATGCCTTATACGGCCCAAATCGCTGACAAGCTGTGTTTTATCAAAAGCATGCATACCGAAGCCATTAACCACGATCCTGCCATTACCTTTTTTCAGACCGGCTCGCAGCAGCCGGGCAGGCCCAGCATAGGGTCCTGGGTGAGCTATGGGTTGGGGAGTGATAATGAAAACCTGCCCACTTTTTGCGTGCTGTTGTCGCGGGGTCTCATTCGTCCACAGCCGGTGTATTCCCGTCTGTGGGGCAGTGGGTTTCTGGCTTCTTTGCATCAGGGGGTACAGTTTCAGGCGGGAAATGAGCCCGTGCTTTACCTCAACAACCCCCAGGGGGTGAGCCGGGAAATCCGCCGAAAGGCGCTTGATCACCTGGCAGCTCTCAACCAGATGCGGGCCCAGGATTTAGGCGATCCCGAAATTTATTCGCGCATTGCGCAGTACGAAATGGCCTACCGCATGCAAACTTCGGTGCCAGAGGTAACAGATCTTTCTGGCGAGCCCGATTACATTTTTGACCTCTACGGGCCCGATGCACGTCGGCCCGGGACTTTTGCCGCCAACTGCCTGCTGGCGCGCAGGCTGGCCGAACGGGGGGTACGTTTTATTCAGCTCTATCACCAAGGCTGGGACCAGCACACCGACCTGCCCAAGGACATCCGACTGCAGGCCAAAGACACCGACCAGCCCAGCGCTGCCCTCATACAGGACCTGGACCAACGCGGGCTGCTGGAAGATACCCTGGTGGTTTGGGGAGGCGAATTCGGGCGCACCATCTACTGCCAGGGCCGCCTCACTGCTGATAATTACGGGCGCGACCACCATCCCCGCTGTTTCACCATCTGGATGGCAGGTGGAGGCATAAAGCCGGGCATCAGCTACGGAGAAACCGACGATTTTTCCTACAACATTGTACGGGACCCCGTGCATGTACACGACTTCCAGGCCACCCTGCTGTATTTGCTGGGTATTGACCACGAGCAGCTCACCTTCAAACATCAGGGACGCTATTACCGGCTCACCGATGTACATGGTAAGGTGGTAAAAGGAATTTTGGCCTGATTTATTAACCTTCAACCATCAAGCTCAACTATGTCCCTCACCCTTCAGGCCCTGCTTGCGTTGATTCCGATTTTACTGGCTGCCATTTTGCTGGTGGGGTTTCGATGGCCCGCCAAATGGGCCATGCCCCTGGTATATGTAGCCGCTGTGGCCATTGCCTTCTGGGGCTGGCGGGTTTCGGTCACCCACATTGCTGCGGCCAGCATACAGGGGTTGTTTATCACCTTTGACATCCTCTTCATCATTTTTGGGGCCATTTTATTGCTCAATGTCCTCAAGTATTCTGGTGCCATCACGGCCATACGGGCGGGTTTTGCCGACATCAGCCCCGACAAGCGGGTACAGCTGGTGATCATCGTATGGCTTTTTGGTTCTTTTATTGAGGGGGCATCCGGTTTTGGCACCCCGGCGGCCATTGTGGCGCCGTTGCTGGTGGCCATGCGTTTTCCGGCCATGGCTGCCGTGATGCTGGGCATGATGGTACAGAGCACGCCGGTTACGTTTGGCGCCGTGGGCACGCCCATTCTGGTGGGGGTGAGGGGAGGCTTGTTCAGTCCGGAGCTGGAAAGCCAGCTGGCAGCACATGGGCTGCAGTTTAGCGATTACCTTCAGCTCATCACTTCAGAGGTGGCCATTATGCATGCCATAGCCGGTACGGCCATGCCCCTGCTCATGGTGATGATGATGACGCGTTTTTTTGGCAAAAATAAGTCGTGGAAAGAGGGGCTTTCCATTGCGCCCTTTGCCTTGTTTGGCGGGCTGGCCTTTACGGTTCCCTACTTGCTCACGGGCCTGCTGCTGGGGCCGGAATTTCCCTCCCTGCTCGGGGCATTTATCGGGTTGGGAATCGTCACTTTTGCTGCCCGAAAAGGCTTTTTGCTACCCAAAGACCAATGGGACTTTCCGCCTGCCGACCAGTGGCCGACGCTGTGGATGGGCAAGCTGGAAATGAAACTGGAAGACAAGGGCCGGGGCAATCGCATGGCCGTGCGTAAGGCGTGGATGCCTTATGTGCTGCTGGCCCTGCTGCTGGTGATCAGCCGCCTGCCGGAATTACCCGTAAAAGCGGCCCTGCAAAGCCTCAAAATTCAATGGATGGACATACTGGGTACGGGCATAGACGGCGGCACCACGCCCCTGTATTTGCCGGGCTTCATCCTGCTGGTGGTGGTGGGCATTACTTATTTTCTGCACCGCATGAACGGCCTGCAGCTGCGCAAGGCCCTGGGAGAATCGGCGGGTATGCTGCTGGGGGCGGGCTTTGTGCTACTCTTTACGGTGCCTATGGTACGGGTGTACATCAATTCGGGGGTAAATGAGCTGGGGCTTTCAAGCATGCCCATTGCCATGGCCGAGTGGGTGGCCGAAACGGTAGGGGGGATTTGGCCGCTGTTTGCGCCTTCTATTGGCGCCCTGGGGGCTTTTATTGCCGGCAGCAATACCGTGAGCAACCTTATGTTCAGCCTGTTTCAGTATGGTGTAGCGGAACGCCTGATGATTTCGGGGGCCATGGTGGTGGCCCTGCAGGCCGTGGGGGCAGCTGCCGGTAATATGATTGCCATTCACAATGTGGTGGCGGCATCGGCGACGGTAGGCCTGCTGGGACGGGAAGGAGAAACCTTGCGAAAAACCATCCTCCCTACCCTCTACTACCTCTTGCTGGTGGGCCTGCTGGGCCTGCTGGCCATTTATGTGCTGGGGGTACAGGATCCCTTGCTGTGAGTTGGGAAACAGGCTGGTTAACAAAGGGCTGAAGTTTGTCTTTAAGCAAAGTCTTCACTAGCGAAATGCCCGGCAGTTTCGAATATTTCCCTTAAATTGAAGTATTTCTGCACGAAATCTTGCTTTTCATGGCCAAAACCCACAAACCCCACGACCAGCTGTTCAAGCAGGTATTTGGCGATAAGGAAGTGGCCCGCGGTGTAACTATTCAGCACCCTCAGGGTGAAAAAAACAATTGTTGTAAGTTGCTCATTTTCAATGAAATGCATTAACCACCTCCAACTCCTCCTTGAAAAGG
>RFHT01000220.1 GCA_003696835.1 Bacteroidota bacterium | reverse complement strand
CCTTTTCAAGGAGGAGTTGGAGGTGGTTAATGCATTTCATTGAAAATGAGCAACTTACAACAATTGTTTTTTTCACCCTGAGGGTGCTGAATAGTTACATATTTTTTTTGGCCTTCCCAGTCCCAGCTACTCCACTTGAGGTTGGGGATAGGTTTAGCAGGCCGGGAAACCGCCTGTCAGTCCCTTCTTTTTCTCCAAAGCAGTTTGATAAATGCAGCAAATACGCCCAGTGAAAGCAGCATGGCGGGAAAACCTCCCAGCGTAGAGAGCAGTTTGATGCCATCAATACCGGCAAGAGCGATCATCAAAAAGGCCATGGCCCCCACCATGCAGCCCCACAAAATTTTGAGACCAACGGGCGCTTCAGCTTGCTGGGGACTGATATGGCCCGCACTCAGGCCGCTCATGGCCGAAGTATTGGAGTCGGCAGCCGTAACAAAGGACAAAAAGCTGGTGAGCAGGAACACCAGGCTCAGCACAGAGCCAAAGGGCAGTTGGTTCATCACTTCAAATACTACATTCTGAGGCCCATGCTCATTGAGCACCTGTTTCAGTGGGTTGCCGGGTACATGCAGGTCAACATATAGGGAAGTACCACTGAAAATGACCATCCATACGGCTGAAAAAAGCGCCGGATAAAGCAGGTTGAACCGGATGAATTCCCGCACGGTATATCCACGTGCAATCCGGCCCAGAAACAAAGCTGCCACCGGCGCCCAGGCAAACCAATTTGCCAGGTAAAACACCGTCCAGCTTTGTTCCCACTCAGCTTCTATACCAGCAAGCTGGGTACTTCTGGGGAAAAAATCTGCGATATAGGTATATACGCCCTCCCCTCCAATTACCAACATGCCGGCAGTGGGCCCAAGCAGGGCCACCAGTACTGCCAGCAGAATGAATACCTTGGTGTTGAAGTCGGAAAGCAGCCGAATGCCTTTGAGTAAACCCGTAACAGCCGAAAGAACAAAAGTAGCCACCGTCACCAGGGTAATCAACAGCCAGACAAAAGTGGATTGATGCACGCCAAGTAGCCTGTGCAGCCCGCCCGAAATGGTGAGAATGCCCGTGCCCAGAGAAGCCGACATGCCCGCCACCAGGGTAAACAGGCAGATGGCATTGATGCTGTCCGTCATCCAGTTGTGGGTATTGCGGCCCGTAAGAGGGTATAGCATGGCGCCGAGGTGAAAGGATTGCTGCATGTTGTAAAACATCAGGGCAAACATCAGCCCCAGCAGGGTATAAATGCTGTAAGGGGTGAACGTCCAGTGCATCAACATGCTGGACATGGCAAACTGGCTCGCAGCCTCGCTGCCTGGAGATAAGCCCAGCCCAGAGGGAGGCTGGTGAAGGTGGTAAATGGGCTCAGCAGTGCCCCAAAAAATGATGCCACTGGCCAGGGTACTGCAAAGGGTGATGGAAAACCACTGCCATTTGGACAAGAGGGGAGTGGCTGCTGCTCCTCCTATCTTTTGCTTTGAAAAATCGGAAAAGTAAACCCAGCTCAGCAAGATCAGAAAAGACAAGCTGCTCCAGGAAAATAACCAGTCAAAGTGGTCCAGTACCCATTGGTTGAGCTGCTGGGCAGCATGAAGAAAAGCCTCAGGAATACTGATTGCCGCAGCGCAGGTGAGGGCGAGCAACAAAAAAGCAGGCCAAAAAACTTGGTGATTGAGGTCTTTCAATGGTAATTTGGTTTCCCAAAATGGCAAATATAGAAAATCCATCCTAACATGGCGAATATCTACATAGCAGGGGTACCCTTTGACGCCCATTCTTCTTATTTGCGCGGTCCCGCCCTGGCGCCACCTCACATTCGTCAGGCCTTTTTTTCGCCCTCAGGCAACATGTGCACCGAGCTGGGGATTGAACTGGATGAAACACCTGGCTGGATCATGGGGGAAGACTGGCCCGAAAAGCTGGAATACCAACAGATCAGCAACTACACTTCCACCTTGCTTGATCAGGGATACACCCCGCTTTTGCTGGGAGGCGACCATTCTATTACCTTTCCAATTGCAAGGGCCATTTATGGCCGTTATGGTCCTTTCAACCTGCTTCACATAGATGCGCATGGGGACCTGTACCACGAACTGGACGGCAACCCTTTTTCTCATGGCTGTCCGTTCGCCCGTATCATGGAAGCGGGTTATGCCCGCAGGCTGGTGCAGCTCGGCCTTAGGTGTATGACCACCCACCAGCGCGCCCAGGCCAAAAAATGGGGAGTAGAGTGCCATGAAATGAAAGACTGGTCTGGACAGCTGCATTTGGAATGGGATGGACCCTTGTATCTCTCCCTGGACATGGATGCCCTCGACCCGGCTTTTGTACCGGGGGTTTCACACCGGGAACCGGGAGGCCTCACCACCAGGGAAGTGATTCGCCTGATCCACCAGCTCAGTGTGCCCATACTGGGCGCCGATATAGTAGAACTCAACCCCCTGCAGGATCCCTCCGGTATGTCGGCCATGGTGGCCGCTCGCCTGATGAAAGAATTGCTGGGAAGAATGTTGATGCTCAGGTAAATTCAGAGGAGGAGAATAGGCGGTTTCTCTGAGGAAATTTTTGGACCGGTATGCAACCTTTACCGGCCGCCCTTCATCTATTGGGGTAGAGGTATAGTTTACCAACAGATTGCTTGCCCATATTGAACAACATCTACAACACCTACCAACATGAAACTTCAAACAATTCTATTATTGCTGTCCGCATGGGTGATACAGGTTGTATGTGCACAAGCTGAGACCATTACGCGCGAATTTCCTGCCAGGAATGGCCAGAAACTGGTGATTGATTTGTCCATAGGCGCCGACATTAAAGTAGTGGGCTGGGACGAGAACCGCATTCAGGTGAAGGTCAACAGCGAGGATGCCGACGACTACGACATGCGCTTTATCCGCAATTCCTGGGGGCTGAAAATTGAAGCTGCCTACCTTGAAAACCGAGGGGCTCACAAAGGAGAGGTAGAAATCCTGGTCAAGGTGCCAGAAGTATTTGACCTGGAGTTGAAGACCCTGGGGGGCGACATCAGGCTGAAAGACATCGAAGGGGACTTCAGAGGCAAAACCCTGGGCGGGGACCTCAAATTTGAGGACCTGCGCGGATACGTGGAGATGGCCACCCTGGGAGGCGACGTGGAAGTTTCGGATTCCGAACTGGACGGACAGGTGAAGACCCTGGGAGGGGATGTAGAGTTTGAGGATGTACGGGGCAATGTACAGGCCAGGGCCCTGGGAGGCGAAGTGCGCTACGACAACTACCGGCCGCGGGAAGACGTAGATGACCGCGACTGGGAATTGATGGAGGAGGAGCGGGGCGAATACCGTCAGGAGCGCAGGCCAACCCAAAGACGTGGGCCTGCATTTGAAATGTATGAAGAAAGACCCTCCAGAAGCCGGAACTACCATTTTGAGTTCGAATATCCCGATGCTGATGAACGCTTTGACCGGGACAGGCGGCCGGTAAAAATTGAAAAGATGGGAGGAGACATACACCTGCCTGATGCTCCGGATGGGGCGGAACTCAAAACCATGGGGGGCACCATAGAAATCGGCCATGCAGGGGCATTGGTGATAGCTACAACTCATGGAGGGGATATTCGAATAGAAGAAGCCGAAGCCGGGGTGAAAGCCACTACCTTTGGAGGCGATATATCCGTAAACCTTGAGGATAACGGCCGCGCCCGCAGGGAATCGGAGCTGGTCTCTTATGGAGGGGATGTGGTGCTGTATGTGGGTGAAGACATGGATTTTTCCATTGAAGTTGAATTGGCTTATACCCGCAACCACAGCGAACAAACGCGCATAGTCAGTGATTTGCCCCTGGAAATAGAAGAAAGCAGAGAATGGGTAAGAGAAGACGGAGTTGAGAAGCGCTACCTTTATGGCAGGGGAAAGTTGGGAAATGGCCGCCACAAGATCCGTATTCGCAGTGTGAATGGCAATGTGTATCTGAGAATGAGGTAGGCAGATTGCTCGTAGCTATTCCTGCTTTTTCTTCAAAGGCTACCCCCGGTTTTTTTAGCCCTTTAGCCAGGCTGCCTGCCTGGCTAAAGGGCTAATGGCTTTCCACCCAGAGGAATTGCATGGCTATGCTCATGCATTTAGAAAATCGTTTGCATCGGTATTTGAGTAAATCCAGGCCTATATTTGCTTAAGCGGGTGGAAAAAGGCCCGGTTTTCAGTTTATCTCCTATCTCCAACCTATTAATTTGCATCTCATGGACAGTAACGTTTCCCGAAGAACCTTTTTGACCTCTGTCAGCATGCTGGCTGCAGGCAGTATGATCACAGCTCCCGCCTTCGCTTTCGGGCTGAACAACCGCAAACTGCGGGTTGTACTGGTGGGCACCGGTATCCGCGGTACCTCATTCTGGGGGCGCAGGCTGGTACAACAGTATCCCGATATACTGGAATTTGTGGGCCTGTGCGATATCAACCCGGGCCGCCTGGCCTATGCCAAAACCTACATGAAGGTGAATTGTCCTACTTTCACCAACTTCGATGAAATGATTCAGCAGACCAAGCCCGATCTGGTGATTGTGACCACCAAAGATTCCACCCACCACGAATTTATCATCAAAGGCCTGGACATGGGCTGCGATGTGCTCACGGAAAAACCCCTGACCACAGATGAGTATAAATGCCAGGCCATATTGGATGCCGAACGCCGCAACAATAAAAACCTCATTGTGGGCTTCAATTACCGCTGGAGTCCTTATACAACTAAAATCAAGGAACTGCTGAGCCAAAACGCCATAGGGAAGGTAACTTCAGTAGATTTTCACTGGTACCTCAATACCTATCACGGGGCATCCTACTTCCGGCGTTGGCATGGCCTGCGCCAGTACGGAGGTACCCTGTGGGTACATAAAGCCACCCATCACTTCGACTTGCTCAACTGGTGGCTGGATTCCGATCCCGAGGAAGTATTTGCCTACGGCGACCTGGAACACTACGGCAGCAACGGGCCCTTTCGGGCTGACAAATGCCGAACCTGCCCCCACAAAAAGGAGTGCAAATTTTACTGGGACATCACCAAAGACCAGCGGGCCATGAAGTTGTATGTGGAAAATGAACAATACGATGGCTACATACGCGACAACTGCCTTTTCCGGCATGAAATCAATATTTACGACAAAATGTCGGCTCAGGTGAAATACGCCAATAATGTGGTGCTCAACTACTCCCTGACCACCTATTCCCCCTTCGAAGGCTGGCGGGCAGCCTTTAATGGGACCGAAGGGCGCATAGAAGCCTGGCTGGATATTCCCTGGATGAAAAATGAGAACATTTCCCAGGCCGAACTGCATGCCCAGGAAATGAGCCAGCAAGGCCATGAGGCCATTGAAACTGAGCCCCTCATTTTGCACAAGCTGTGGAAGGATTACCAGACCATTCAGGTGGGCTTTGAACGCGGTGGGCATGGCGGAGGCGACAGCCGGCTGCAGGACAAAATTTTCAAAAACCCCGAGGCCCCCGACCCCCTGCGCCATACGGCCGGTTCCCGCGACGGGGCCATGTCTATCCTCATTGGCATTGCTGCGCGTAAAAGCATTGAGTCCGGCGAGCCCGTGCGCATAGCTGAGCTCACCGATCTGGAACCACGGGCCAAACGCCTCTAGTGGGTCCAAAATGATTTAAAGATGGAACAAGGGGGGGATGAGCCTGGACAAGCTCAAAACTCCTCCTTCCTCAATTGAGATTCTGTGAAATATGATTAGCTTTGCAAAAATTTATCTGAGCGAACAACTACAGATAAAGACCGAGCAATTCTATGAACATTCACTTTATCGCCATTGGGGGGAGTATCATGCATAGCCTGGCCATCGAGCTGCAGCAGGCCGGCCACGAAGTAACAGGTTCTGACGACAAAATTTATGATCCGGCCCGTTCCCGTTTGCAGGCAGCTGGCATATTGCCCCCACGGGAAGGTTGGGATGCCGACCGCATTCATGAAAACCTGGATGCCGTTATTTTGGGGATGCACGCTTTTGAAGACAATCCAGAGCTAATAAAAGCGCGCTCACTGGGTATTCCCATCTACTCCTTTCCCGAATTTATATATGAGCAGTGTCGCGACAAACACCGGGTGGTCATTGCAGGCAGCTATGGCAAATCTACCATTACGGGCATGGTCATGCATGTACTGGAGGCAGTAGGCAAAGAGTTTGACTACCTCGTAGGTGCCAGTGTGCCTGGATTTGACAACAACGTCAGACTGAGCGAAACGGCACCGCTCATCGTCATCGAAGGAGATGAATACCTGGCTTCCCGCTTGGTGAAAAAACCCAAGTTTTTGCTCTACCAACCCCACATGACGCTCTTTAATGGCATTTCCTGGGATCACATCAATGTGTTCCCCAGCTATGAGCTGTACGTGCAGCAGTTTGAAGAGCTGGCAAACGCCCTGGATAAAGCGGCCGATATTGTCTATAATAAAGAGGATGATGAGGTGGTGAGAATTGTGAAAAAGTACGTAAAGCCCAGCCATTACCTACACCCCTTTAAAACGCCATCTTACAAAGTAAAAAAGGGGCGGTTTCACCTGAAGCTGGAAGGCAACTGGCAGGAAGTGAACCTCATTGGCAAACACAACATGTCGAATATTGCCGGTGCATGGGAGGTTTGCCGCCTGCTGAGTGTGGAGATAGAAGACTTCCTGAAGCATATCGCCACCTTCACGGGGGTAAAGTCGAGGCTGGAAACGGTTTTTGAAAGCGAGAACAAAGTAGTAATTAAAGACTATGCACATGCACCTGCCAAAGTAAAGGCCACCGTAGAAGCGGTAAGAGAACGCTACAAAGACTATAACCTCATAGCCTGTGTGGAACTGCATACCTTCAGTAGCCTCAGGCGGGAATTTTTGCCCCTGTACCACAACAGCATGGAAAAAGCCGATCACCAGTTGGTGTTTATCCACCCGGACTCCTTCAAAGCCAGAAGAAGTGCACCCATCGGTCGCGAAGAACTGGCCGAGGATTTCGGTACCAACAGCCTGGTGTATGCCCAGTCGAAAGAAGCGCTGCTGGACGCCATAAAGCAGGCCCAAACCGGTCGTGATGTTATCCTGATGATGTCTTCGGGCAATTTTGACGGCCTGGATTACCAACTGCTCACTACATGAAGAAGGCGCTGTTTCTCGACCGCGACGGCATCATCAATGTAGATAAAGGCTATGTGCACACGCCTGCTTGTTTTGAGTTCATGCCGGCGATTGTGGAGCTGTGCCAGCATGCGCTGAGCAAAGGCTATGAACTCGTGCTTGTTACCAATCAAAGCGGCATTGCCAGGGGAATGTTCACTGCCCGGGAGGTGGATGCTTTGCACAGCTGGATGAGCCAGCAGTTTAAAAAAGAAGACGTTTACTTTGCGGGCATTTATTATTGCCCGCACCATCCCGCTTACACCGGACCCTGTTCCTGCCGCAAACCCGCTACGGGTATGTTTGAGCTGGCCCTGCGCAATTTTGGCTATGTGCCCGCACACTGCTGGATGCTGGGCGACCGGGAGCGTGACCTCATACCGGCCAAACAACTGGGCATGAAAACGGCCATTTTGGGGAAGAAAGCCTCGCCCTTTTCCGACATCCGCATCCGTAATCTGACCGAAATGAAGGCTTATTTGTAAATATTATTATTTTTGTGGACTTCTTGCTAATTTGGGCGCGTCTCAGAGCCAAGCATACAGCTTATTGAACCTAACATTATGAGCAACGATATTTTTCCCGGAAAAGAAAGCATTGTCAACAAAGTAAAACCTGCCTTTTTTCCCCGGCATCAGGAAGCCATCTACAAACGACTGGAGGATAAACACACCTCAGTAGAGCTTGATAATGACCCCCTGGGTACCCGAATGGTGCTCAACCTGGGGCCGCAGCACCCTGCTACTCACGGTGTACTGCGCGTGGTGCTGGAAATAGATGGCGAAACCATTGTCAAATCGGTAGTGGACATTGGTTACCTGCACAGGGGAATAGAAAAAATTGCAGAAAACAAAACCTACCAGGAGTTCATGCCCTATACCGACCGCATGGACTACATGTCTCCCTACTCCAACAATGTGGCCCTGTGCCTGGCCGTGGAAAAACTCGTGGGAATAGAAGTGCCACGCAGGGCCCAATACATA
Source organism: Bacteroidota bacterium (assembly GCA_003696835.1). Lineage (GTDB taxonomy): Bacteria > Bacteroidota > Bacteroidia > J057 > J057 > J057. The sequence continues at coordinate 4,401 of RFHT01000220.1, read as the reverse complement.
CGCACCATCGCCTGTGAAATGGCCCGAATCTCGGCCCACCTCTTGTGGCTGGGTACCATGGTGATGGACGCAGGAGCCATTTCCATGTTTTTGTGGGCCTTTCGCGAACGGGAAAACCTCTACAGCATTTTTGACAAAATGGCCGGCGTGCGCTTTACCGTCAGCCACAGCCGCATAGGTGGTGTGCAGTTCGACCTGGAAGACAGTGTGAAGCAAGAGATACACGACTGGAAGGAGAATTTCAGAAAGGAACTCAGAAGCTGGAGAAAATTGCTGGCCAACAACGGCATTTGGCTCAATCGCAACAAGGGCATAGGGGTAGTGACCAAAGAGCAGGCCATCGATATGGGCTTTGCCGGCCCCAACCTGCGGGCCTCTGGCGTACCTCACGATATTCGCGTATTCGAGCCTTATCTGGTGTACGACGAAGTTGAGTTTGATATCCCCATACGCGAAGAAGGCGACTGCCTGGCGCGCTACCTGGTGCGCATGGACGAAATGGAGCAAAGTGTGCGCATACTCGACCAACTGCTGGAGCAAATACCCGATGGCATCATACGTGCCGACAATGCCAAGCACACCTATCCCTCCAAAGAGGAAGTATATTACTCCATGGAAGGCATGATTCACGATTTTATGATGACTGACGTGGGGGTATGCCCGCCCGAAGGCGCTGAAATTTATCACGCCATTGAAGCGCCCAAAGGGGAGCTGGGCTTTCACCTCATCTCCGATGGCACAGGCTCGCCCTGGAGGTGCAAAATCAATTCCCCCTCATTTACCAATCTCCAACTGCTCGACCCCATGCTGGAGGGCAGTATGATTGCCGATACTGTGGTGCTCATTGGTTCTATAGACCCTGTAATGGGAGAGTGCGATAAATAATTTGTAATACTTTTGTCTGTATGTTGACAAAATATTCTAAACATTCCCTTACCTTTGCCGTTATGGTAAGTAGATAAATAATATGTACCTTATTTCTCATATCCATCTCCTCCCCCCCAACAGCTCTGCATGCGCTTGTTGTTGTTGTTGTCAACTGCCATTCGGCAGGTGGAGGAATAGATATGCGTACGAATAAGTAAAATACTTTCTTAGCATACAGCCCCACCTGCCAAAGGTGGGGCTTTTTGTTTGGTACCCATTTACTCAATATTCATGCATACACTCCTTGGGCATACTGCTTTATCTGACCGCCTGCAGCACACAGCTAGCCTCATTGGCAATACCCCCTTGCTTCCCATCCGGCGTGCATTTGTAAAAAAAGGGGTTTCGCTCTATGCCAAACTCGAATGGCAGCAGTTGGGGCAAAGTGTAAAGGCACGGCCCGCCTTTCATATCATCAAAGGCGCCATTGAAAGGGGCGAACTGGGGCCCGGTCGCCGCCTGCTGGATGCCACCAGCGGGAATACGGGCATTGCCTACGCCAGTATCTGCGCTGCCCTGGGAATTGAACTCACCATTTGCATACCCGAAAATGCGTCACAAGAGCGCAAAAGTCTGCTGAAAGCCCTGGGAGCAGAGCTGGTGTTTACCTCCCCTTTTGAGGGTACAGATGGGGCGCAGGCCGAGGCCAAAGCCCTGGCTGCCTCCCAACCTGGGCGGTATTACTACGCCGACCAGTACAACAACTCCGACAACTGGCGCGCTCATTACCTCAGTACTGCGGAAGAAATTTTTGCCCAAACCGGGGGGCAGATTACTCACTTTGTTGCCGGCCTGGGTACCACCGGCACCTTCGTAGGCACCGGCCGCCGCCTGCTGGAGCTGAAACCCGATATCACGCTCGTCTCCCTCCAACCCGAAACGGCCCTGCATGGGCTGGAGGGCTGGAAGGACCTGCAAACGGCCAAAGTGCCCGGTATTTATGATCCCGCTCTGGCCCACGCACAAAAGGAGGTGGCCACCATGGAAGCCTATGGTCAGTTGGTGCACTTTGCTCGCACTGAAGGCATCTTGCTCAGTCCTTCGGCCGCAGCCAACCTGGCCGGGGCCATTCAGCTGGCCCGTGAACTGGAGGAAGGTACCATCGTCACCATTTTTCCCGATGACGCCAGCAAGTACGGCGAAGTTATTGACCAACTATTTTCTTCAATCAACTAATAACATATACTTATGGATTTTATTCCCGAAGAAACTTCACAAGCAGTAAGCATTCCCCATATACAGGCCCGCAAGCCCGAAGGGGCCGTGGCCAGTGAGGTGTACCGCGAAGCGCTTCAAGGGCAGTTCAGGCACCAGCTGGCCCTGAGCCCCGAAGTACTGCACCTTATGAAAATACATGCCGAAGCCACTTATCCCAACGAGTGCTGCGGGGTGTTTTTTGGTAAAGAGGGCCAGGTCAGAGAAATACACCTGATGCAGGCGCTGGAAAACAGCCACCAAAGCCAGCAGCAAAAGCGATTTGAAATTTCTGCTACCGACTACATGAAAGCTGAACGCTTTGCGCTGGAAAATGGACTGGACTTGCTGGGAGTTTACCATTCACACCCCGACCACCTGGCCATTCCATCGGTGCATGACCAGCAGCAGGCCCTTCCCTTTTTCTCCTACATTATCCTTTCCGTCATAAATGGCAAAACCGACCATATACGTTCCTGGCGCCTGGATGATGAGGGGGTATTCGATGAGGAACAAATTTCTATTTACTGATATTTTTAAACCTGTCAACAAGCATTAACAAATCATGGCGAAAATCATTATTCCCACTCCGCTCAGAAAATTTACGGCCAACCAGGCCTCCTTCGAAAGTCCAAAGGCCAGTGTGGCCGAAGCCATTGGCGAGCTGACGGCCGCTTATCCCGACCTCCGGCGCCACCTGCTGGGCGATGACGGCAAGCTGAGGCCATTCATCAAAGTCTATGTGGGGGAAGAAGACATCAAAGTGCTGGAAGGAGAGCAGACCCCGGTGGGTGAGCAAACCCTCATTAGCATCATTCCTGCCATTGCAGGTGGCTGAGGCATTTTTTCAACCTTTTATTATCTTCACATTATGCAATTAACCAAAGAAATTACCTTTAGCAAGCAGGAGATAGAGCGCTACAGCCGCCACCTGATCATACCTGAGTTTAATATTGAAGGGCAGCGCAAACTCAAAGCCGCCCGGGTGCTGGTGGTGGGCAGTGGCGGACTGGGGAGCCCCCTGTTGCAGTATCTGGCTGCTGCTGGTGTGGGCACCATAGGCATCGTGGACTACGATGTGGTGGACGAAACCAATTTGCAGCGTCAGGTGCTCTTCGGCCTGGAGTCTGTGGGCAAAGCCAAAGTAGAGGAGGCGAAAAAACGCATTCTTTCGCTCAACCCCCATATCAAGGTAAAGACCTACAATACCCTGCTTAGCTCGGAAAATGCCCTGGACATCATCAGGGATTATGATGTGGTAGCCGATGGCACCGACAATTTTCCCACCCGATACCTGGTCAACGATGCCTGTGTGTTGTTGGACAAGGTGAATGTATATGCCTCTATTTTCCGCTTTGAGGGGCAGGTTTCGGTGTTCAACTATGTAGATGAGCAGGGCAGGCGGGGCCCCAACTACCGCGACCTCTTTCCGGCGCCTCCGCCCCCGGGCCTGGTTCCCAGCTGCGCTGAAGGCGGAGTAATAGGGGTGCTGCCAGGCATTATCGGCTCCCTGCAGGCACTGGAGGTGCTCAAAGTGGTCAGTGGAGTAGGAGAGCCCCTCTCAGGACGTTTGTTTCTCTTTGATGCCCTCAACTTTGAAACCCGCATACTGAAGGTGCACCCCGACCCGGCCAACCCCCTCACCGGGGCCAACCCCACTCAAACCGAACTCATCGACTACGTACAGTTCTGTGGGGTGCCGCATGAGGAAAAAGAGCATGACGAAGGGCCTGCAGTCAAGTCCATTACAGTTCAGAAGCTGAAGGCACGCCTGGACGCAGGCGAGGACCTGCAAATTATTGACGTTCGCGAGCCGCACGAATACGAAATCGTAAACATAGGTGCAGCCCTCATCCCGCTGGGCCAGATCAGGGAGCAGGCCGGGGCCATTGCCCGCGATAAGCCCGTAGTCCTGCATTGCCGCAGCGGCGTAAGAAGTGCCAAAGCCATCCGGCAGCTGGAGGAGGCCTTTGGATTTACCAACCTCTACAACCTGCAGGGGGGCATACTGGCTTATGCAAAGGAAATAGACCCTGCCTTGCCGGTTTATTGAGCCTTTACATACTTTGCATGTTTTTACAACCCTAAACAACGTGAGTTCGGGATAGCCTGAGGCATTTTTCTAATAAGCATCGTATTTCGGTGTTTACAGAAGTCAGAAGCCTCTTACTAACTTTTCTAAAACAGGAAGCTGATTTCTTGAGAAGAATAGTTATTTAAATACAGCATATACCTGCTGCAAAAAAGGGGGAATACCCCAATAGTGCCTTCATTGAGCAT
>RFHT01000219.1 GCA_003696835.1 Bacteroidota bacterium | reverse complement strand
CCAATGTGGGCAATGCCCCTGGCCCCTCCACCTGAAAGGGCGATGCCGTATAAATGTGAATCATTCATGTTTTGAAAACCATCTTTGTGAAAAACCAACAGCCAGGTAGTAATGTTTGCGGCCGGGCTGTATATCTATGCCTCCGGAGAGGTCCAGTTGCCAGTTTGGCTGGGGGGCAAAAGTAAGCCCTGCCCCCACATTGCTTTCAATGTCATCCAGGGCGGTAAAGTTACCATAATACTCGGCATATACCGCCAGCTTGGGCATAAAGTTGTAGCTGAAAAACAAGCGGTAGCTGCCCCCCGGAGGCCCAGTGTCGCCCCAGGCAGCTCCCAGGTTGTACATAATGGCCGTTTTTTCACCAATAAAGTGGGCAAAGATGAGCGTAAGGCCTGAGCCGGGGTACCTGGGGCGAAGGGATTCGTGCCCGGTAGGCAGCACCAGGCGGCTGCCCAGTACGATGGTGGGCAGGGCGCCTTTGCCCCGCACAATATCTACTTTCAGGCCCAGCGCCAGGGGCGTCAGCCCATTGAGCTGGTCTTCCCCCAGGCGATAAAACCTTCCGGCCAGGCTGAGGTTGATCTCCGCCCAGGGAGTGATACCCGTACGCAGGAAAACCTCTGGGTTGAAGGCTCTTTCCTCCATTTTTTGCTGTGGCCCCACCCAGTTTTTTGCCAGGGAAATGCCACTTTCCATTTGCCAAAGACCGGGATTTACCGTGTAGGGGCCTGAAGTATTGGAGGGCCGGGTAGTGAGGATGACGGCAGGATGTTCCTGGCAAAAGCCCAACATCCAGCCATGAAATACAAAGAGCAAGAAATACTTGTACATGCTTAAAAGATAAGGTTGAATATGAGTTTTACTTGGTTCCTTCCGGCCGGTCTATATCCATCGTTTGCGCCTGAAATAAACCAACATGCCCATGCTCATCAGCAGCATAATTGCCCACACCAGGGGGTAACCCCAGGGCCATTCCAGTTCAGGCATGTATTTGAAATTCATGCCGTATATGCCAGCAATAAAGGTGAGTGGAATGAATATGGTGGCGATGATGGTAAGGGTTTTCATCACTTCGTTCATGCGGTGGGCATTGAGCGAGAGGTGCAGGTCGTGCAAGTTGACCAGTACCTCGCGAAATGTTTCGGTCAATTCAATGATTTGGGTGATCTGGTCCTGCACATCCCGGAAGTACAGCAGCGTTTTTTTGTGGATAAATGCGGCGCCCTGAAGGCGTTCGAGGCGCGAGATGGCATCGCGCAGGGGATAGACCGACTTGCGCAAAAAGATAATGGCCCGTTTTAATTGCTGGATTTGCTGCACCACTTCGCGCGAGAGGTCCTGCTCAAGCTGGTCTTCCAGCAGGTCAATTTGTGCTTCTATGGCCTCCAACACCACAAAGTAATGGCTGACAATGACGTCTATAAGCGCATAAAAAAGGTAGTCGGCTTTGCGGCGGCGTATGCGGCCCCTGGCATGGCGGAGGCGCTCGCGCACAGACTCCAGTACGTCCTCGGTTTTTTCCTGAAAAGTGAGCACGTACCCATCGCCCAAAACCAGGCTGATCTGCTCTGTTTCTATTTCTTTTTGTTCCTCATCAAAGGTAATCATGCGCAACACCAGGTAGAGGCAGTTGTCATATTCTTCCAGCTTGGGCCGCTGGGTGGTGTTGACGATGTCCTCCAGTATGAGGGGGTGCAAACCGAATAGCTCCCCCACTTTGGCCACGGTTTCGGTATCGTGCACCCCATCGATGTTGATCCAGGATACGGTGGGAGATTGAAGGTGGGCGGCCAGCTCATCCAGGGAGGGGCTGCCTTCTGTGAGGTGTTGCTCGTCATACTCGATCAGGCTAATGCGTGCTTTTTCGCTTCGCGCAGGCCCGATATAGAGCAGGGTGCCCGGCAGCAGGCCAATGGTTTGAGACAGGGGAGAGGCTTCTTTTTTCATGATAAAGGCTTATCGGTCCTGATGCAACACCCACAGGGGCACTTTACTGTGAAAGCTCATCTCCCGGCTCAGGTTGAGGTCAAATAACTGCCCGAATACGGAGAGGCGCGCATGCGTAAGCAGGGCGAGTATATCGCCGCCGTACTGGCTCACAAATTTGTTCAGGCCCTCCCGTACGTGCTTGTGTGGAATGCTGTAAAAGTGGATGTCGATATTTTCGGTTTCCAGGGCATAAATCTCAGCCAGCAGCTTGAGTTGTACTTCGGTGATCCAGGCATCTTCATGCTGGCGAATGTGTACACAGGAGAGCCTTCCACCGGTTTTTTTCATGAGTTCAACTATTTCGCCGGGAATGCGCTGGTCTTTTTCTTCAAAGTTGGTGGCATAAATGAGGTGCGAAATGGATTGAAAGCGGGCGTCTTTGGGCATCGCAAGCACCGATCTTTTGCTTTGGTTGATGACCTGGGTGGTGGTATTGCCGATGATGCGGTTGAGCTTGGCAAACTGCTTGCTGTAGCCCTGCATGCCCATTACGATCATATCTGTTTCTATGAAGTCGGCAAATTCGGTGATCTTTTCACTCACATTTTTGCCTTTCTCCAAAATGGCGTCTATGGGCACCTGCACCCCGGCCTGCTGCAGCAGGCCTTCGGCATAAGCCTGAAACAACTCCAGCGAGGCTTCTTCCTCTCCCTTTTCCAGGGCATGGGTGAGTTCCTGCGGCCGGGCGGTGGCATAGTTGCCCCCTTTTCGGAATACGTGCAGCAGATGCACTTTGGCGCCCAGCGCATTGGCCATTTGCAGGCCGTACACGCAGGCCTGGGTGGCCAGGTGGGAGAAATCGGTGGTAAGGAGAATTTTTCTCATCAATTTGGGTAAATGTGGGGGTTAGTTTTTACGGGGCAAGCCTTAGCGCTTGCCCCGGGAGGCTTCTTTGAGTACGTTGAGCTTGGCCTTTTCAGTTTCCAGCCTGATGCGGAGCTGCTCCAGCTCCAACTGTTTTTTGCGCATCTCGGCCTCGGCAGCCGCCTGCTGCTGTTGCAGCTTTTGCTGTTGTTTCTCTATTTTCTGCATTTGCTTTTCCAGTTTGGCCTGCTCTTTTCTCAGGCGTTTTTGCTCTTGGAGCAGTTGTTGTTGAAGCTGCTCGTCCTGCTGGGGAGCCAGGCTGCCCTGCTTGCTTGTGGAGTCTATGGCGGTGGTGTCGCGGGCCAGCATGTCCAGCCGCAGGCTGGAGTCAGCGCTGCTCAGAGCAGCGCCGGCTTGCTGCCGGGCACTGTCGGCACGGCTTTGCAGGGTGGAAAGCATGCCGCGGGTTTGCTGCTGTTGTTGCTGCAGGCTCCTGCTGCTTGCTTCCAGCTCTTCGAGCTCATCCACCGAACGGGTTTTGACCCTGGCCAGCTTTTTTTCGGTCTTTGCCAATTTTGCCTCTTCTTTTTCCAGCTCTTTGATCGTGGCCAGCTGAGCTTCTATGGCCTGCTGCCGCTTGTAGGTCTCCAGTTCAGCAGGTAGTTCGTTGAGCCAGGATTTGGCCGCTGCAATCTCACTGGCGTAGCGCTCCCGGTCGAGAAAGTTGTAATTGCCCGCCGAAAGGAAGAGCGTCACCTGTGCGCGATCCTTGCCCAGGGGCTCCACCCGGTAGTAATAGTCGAGTATGGCGGTGCTCACAGGCGAAAGCACAGCAGCTTTTACCTCCATGACTTTTTTCTTCAGCTTGCTGCTTTTCTTTTTGGTGGCTTTTTCAAAGCGCTTTTCCAGTACTTCACAGACCATTTTTGCAGGAGCATCCACTTCCAGTTGTATGCCGTAAGCATAAGCTTTGATATTTTTCACAAAAGGGTAGTTGCCTTCCTGGGCGATCTGGGCCTGGCTGGCAGCAGCCATGAGCCAGGCCAACTGAATCCAGAGGATGAGCTTTTTCATATTCATGTTGTTTTTTTAGTTTAAGGGTAAATCAGGTTTGTTTTCCGCCTGTTCCTGCAGGCGGGCACGAAAATCCGAAACAATGTGCAAATCGCGCTGCGGAAAGGGAATCTGTACATGGTGTTTGCGAAAGGCGGCATCTATGGCCCGGCGAATGTCGCTGCGGGTAAATTCCACCCTAAAGCTGTCGGTGGTCCAGAAAAGCACTTCAAAGAGCAGGGCCGAATCGCCAAAATCCACAAAGCGGGCCACCGGCGGGGGCGTGCTGCTCACCTTGGGGTGGCTGGCGGCCGCTTCTTCAAGCAGCTTCATCACCAGGTCCACATCGGAGCCATAAGCCACGCCCACGCTCACCTGAAAACGGGTGAGCTCGTTGTTGTGACTCCAGTTGATGACGTTGTCGTCGGTAAACTTGGAGTTGGGTACCAGCACCGAGATGGCGTCGCGGGTATCGATGGCGGTGGTTCTGAGCCCTATTTGTTGCACGCGGCCCACCAGCTCGCCCACCTGCACCACATCCCCCACCTCCAGGGAAGCATCAAAGAGGATGATGACCCCGCTGATGAAGTCTTTAAAGGTGTTTTGTAGTCCCAGGCCGAGGCCCACCAGCAGGGCAGCCGAGCCGGTAAGCAGCCAGGTGATGCTGATCCCGACCGTGTTGAAAGCGGCCAGTATGGCCATGATATATACCAGGTAGCGGGCAATTTGCATGATGGCCGCTTGCCGGCCCTTATCGCTTATGCGGTGGGCCAGGCTCTTGTTGAGCAGGCGGTGAAGCAGCCATAGCACCAGCCTGGCAAACAAGAAAATGAAAATGATGCTGATCACATCTATCACCGACAAGCGGTATTCGCCAATTTCCAGTAAGGTGTATTCCAGCAGTGCCTTGAGTGTTTGCATGTAGGTGTTGGTTAAAAAATCCCCCCTTTGACGCTCCCGGGTAGCGAAAGGTCACATTTTGTTACACTGGATGGGGGATGCCAAATTGTTTTTCATACAAAAGCTTCACCTTCTGCTTGGCCCGCTTCAGCCGCATCTTGATGGCGCTTTCGCTGGCGCCCAGGTGCTCGGCAATCTCATCGATTTGCCAGTCGTGAGCGTATTTCATGATGAGAATGGCTTTGTCGTCCGGGGGAATTTGCTCCAAAATCACGGCAAGCTCCTCCACCTTGATGGCCAGCAGCTCGTCATCTTCTACCTCCGGCATATCGGGCAGCTGGTAGTCGTCCATGGATTGGGTGGCCGACTTGCCGGCCTTTCGAAGGTAGTCCAGGCACACGTTGCGCACCAGGCTGTACAGCCAGGTAGAAAAACTGGACTTGCCGTGAAAGCGCGACAGCCGGTCGTACAGTTTGATGAATGCCTCCTGGCTGAGGTCTTCTGCTATTGCCTGGTCCTTCACGTACGACAAACACTGGTAATATACCTTGCTGAAATAGCGCCTGTGTAATTCCCTGAATGCCTCCTCCGAATGGTGGGTTAGAATTTCTTTTAGCAGTGCTTCATCCGAAGTTTTTTTATTGAATCTAGCGGGCATCCGGATTTTTTGGGAAATTAACAGGCTGAATATATCAAATTCATTTTATATTTGTTGGTAAATGTTGAGCTTTTTACATCAAGCTGCGAAAAAAAAAGCTGTTTCGTGACTTTGGCAGACAGTTGACCGTCTAAGTTTCGTTTGGCAACCTCCATAGTCGCATTTGCATGAAAGAAAATCCATTTAAAAACCTCATTGCCCAGGATGCACCTCCTTCCAAAAAAGTGGAGTCGGAGGTGATGGGGCATGTGCACACCAAATTTTTCATCCTGAGCCTGATAGAGTTTTTTACCGCCATATTTGGCTTTAGTTTAAGCAGCAGTGTGATACATCCGCATGCGGTAGTGGAGGAGGTGCAGGAAGAAGTGCCGCATGAACCCAAAGCACGTAAAAAAAGCCAGCATACCGATCAACCTGATTACTTCTTTTGATTATGGACCTATATGAAAACTGGACAAACACCTTATCTCAAAGTTTTCAGCAGCTGATGGAGGGAGTAGCCTCCACCTTGCCCCGCTTGTTGCTGGCGGTGGTGTTGCTCATTGGGGGCTGGCTACTGGCCCGTATCATGGCCTGGCTGGTAGGCAGGAGCCTGCGGCTGCTGCAGTTCGACAAGCTCATGCAGCGCCTTCAGCTGGGCCGCTGGCTGGATCGCATGAAAATTGAAAAAAGGCCCAGCGAGCTGGTGGGCAAGTTTGCATACTGGATCATGCTGCTGCTCGTACTGGTGGGATTTTCCGAAACCCTGGGTCTTTCGGTGGTATCGAGAAAAATCAGCGATCTGATCAACTACCTGCCCAATGTGCTCATCGCCCTGTTTATACTGGTGGTGGGCCTGTATGTGGCCCATGCCCTGCGCGAATTGGTACACACCACCTTTACCTCCTACTCCATCAAAGCTGGTAAACTCATAGGTAATATTGTGTTTTATGCCCTGACCATCTTTATTTGCCTCACGGCCCTGGACCAGTTGCAGTTCAACATTGAGTTGCTCACCTCCAATGCCATGATCCTGGTAGGGGGGATTTCCCTGGCCTTTGCCCTGGGCTACGGGCTTTCGGCCAAGGAAATTCTGCCCAATATGCTTTCGGCCTATTACAGCAAAAGCATGTTTGAAGTGGGCCAAACCATACAGATAGGCGACACCAAAGGACAAATCGTCAGCATCACCAATATTTCAGTGGTGATCAAAAACGAGGCGGGCACCCGCATCATCCCCGCCAAAAAGCTGGTAACCGAAGAGGTACAGGTTTTGGAGTGAAAGGAAATTTCAGCTCTCAGGGCTAAACTTTTCCCAGCCTCTGAGCCAGTCGCGGTTACCCTCCAGCCGTCCGTCGGGCTGGGCCGAAAGGTACTTGCCGTGATAAGACTTGAACCCTACCTGATTCGGCCCTGCAATCACCATTCTGAACTTCTCCCATCCCCTGAGCCAGTCGCGGTTGCACTCTACCCGCCCGTCGGGCTGAGCCGAAAGGTACTTGCCGTGATAGGATTTTAAGCCTACCTGCCCGTTACCTGCATCCACCACTTCAAATTTTTCCCATCCCCTGAACCAGTCCTTGTCGGCATACACCGTGCCGTCGGGGTGGGCAGAGAGGTACTTGTTGTGGTAGGATTTGAATCCTTCATGTGTGGGGTCAGGCTGTTCGTTCAGAGGAGGTTTTTGCTCGTGGTACTGAAACACTTCCTGGTGCAATAGCGCATGCGGGCGGCTGTGTTGCCAGATGCGTAGGCCGGCAATGCTGCCGTTGAAATATCGCCCGTCCTGCCAGCCACGGCCGATGCTCACGTTGCGCGAAGGCAGGATGTGGTGGTACAGGTGGCGATTGGTTTCGCCTATCTGCTCCCCGTCAATGAGGAGCCTGGAAGCCCCTGGCCTGGCCACTACGGCCACGTGCCGCCACACATTGGCGGGGGTGTCGGGAATAACGGGCAGAATGAGGGGGCCCGTGTTGGTATAGATGGTGATGTTCCCGGCTGAGTAAGCCTGAAAATGAATAAACTCCGGCCCGTTGCTGGATACAATGGCCTGGAAATCGCCGGTGGGGCCGCTGGTATTGATCCAGGCCTCAACGGTGAGCTCAGGCGTACCGCCCCAGCCTCCGGGCAGGGGAAGGTAGTCGGAGCTGCCATTAAACTGATGACCAAAAACCAATTGGTGATGGGCGCCGTGGCGGGAATGTGCAGAAAACCCCTGCTGAGTGGGTGTGGACATGTGTGGAGGATTAAAGGTGAAGGAAAAATAAAATTTTGCCAGAATATAGCCTATTTTTTTGGAAAAGTGCCTTTTTTTTGAAAAAAGATGATGGGTTGG